>DAITOW010000143.1:0-3656 GCA_036833965.1 Oleiphilaceae bacterium | reverse complement strand
CTTCGCTATCGGCTTCACAAAAAAGGGCATCGGGCTTTCTTTAACCTTGTCGAACAACAAGGCCATCAGCAAAGGTGGCATCAATGAGCCTTCAGCGAAGTGCAACCAGTAGCTGACGTCCGTCTCCTGTTGCCCCGCCGCTGGCTTGAACAACCCGGCCTCATCATACTTGCGAATCAAATACTCAATGATGGCACCCGACTCCGCTACGGTCACTTCATCATCTGAAATTACCGGCGCCTTACCCAGAGGATGAACTTTCTTCAGGCTTTTCGGCGCGCGGATGGTCACCGGATCCCGCTCGTAGAGCTTAATGGTGTACTCCACGCCTAATTCTTCCAGCAACCAGAGGATCCGTTGCGAGCGTGAATGATTTAAATGATGAAGTACCAACATGTCATGAATCCCCGGGTATAGAATCCGGTTGGTCAGCTCGACCACCGAATTTAAGTTATTGTTCAGAATACTTGCTTACGTCGTATTAAGGAATTTGGATCTGGGGGCCGCCATCAGCACCAGGAACAACAATTTGCGAGGCCTGCTGACGACGCATTTCCTGCAACTCTTTCATCGTGTCTTCAACCGCCTTGGCTGCGCCGTCTGCAAATGCTTCAACCGCACCAGCAAGATTATCAACCGGAAGCTCAAAACTTAATGGTAGTGCACCAGCGGGGGTCATCATTTGCGCCTGACCAATAAATTGAACCTCGCGCGCGCTATCTCGTTCGCCATCAAGCGTCACTGGAGTCATCACTCTGATGGTTCCGATTTTCTGATCCGTATAAACATCTTCACGGTAAAGATTCGCTGCGTCCATCGACATTTGTTCGTCTGACATTTTTTATTTCCCTAGTAGTATTGTTGAATTAGAAACCGCTTAAACGAGCAATTATCCCGAGTAAACGAGGCGCTTGCCACCCCTCAATGGAACTCTTTCCGGCTTACCCTCTGCTAGCTCTCGTATTCGCCGTGCTTTCTCACCAGCGTTGCAAAATTACTGCGCTCACGGATCATGTAGTCAAACGAAGCAACAAAAGCATCAAACTGCTCTTGTGAGAGCCCCAAAATCTCGTAGTTTTTCCGCAAAGCAACTAACTGCTCTGCGGCGAGGTCATCACTTCGATTTTGCTTTTTGGACATCAGATAGGGTATCAATGCCTCGCGCAGATGACGAACCGACGCTATATCGGCCGACGCCTCCATTAGCTTGCTGATCTTCACTCTCTGGTCAATCAAAATGCGCTCATCGGCACCAAGCAAAGCCGCGAGGCTCGCCACATATCTCCTCTCGAGAAGATCAGCCAATTGTGTAAGCGCTCGATATTGCCGCTCTTCCGGATCCTCATGCGGATTGATCGCCGCAACCGCCCGATAAAGATCGACAAACAAAGATTCAGGTATCGATTCCAATAGCTCTGTATCACTTTGATACAACCAATCAACAAAGGCGGTTGGATTGGTGGCGACCATTTTTTGCAATGCTGCCTGTTGGTCGAGAGCAAAACCTAGCTCTATCGCCCTCTTCGCCACAGCTTCGTTTAGCGGGTGCCGCTTCATCGCAACCAACGCCCGCTCAAATGCATACTCCCGACCGTAGACTTGTTCTATTTCTTGAAGCCAGGAAAGCCAGGCCATCGGACTGAGCGCAAGCTCTTCGCGCAAGGTCTGTTGCCACAACTGAACATCTTTCTTGGCGTAGTCAGGTATCGGAAGTACAACAATCCGCTCTGCCAGTTTTCTCCATTGCCAAGCCTGAGTCAGTGACGGAAGAGAAGCATGAGCCGCATCCGCTTTAGGCAGCTTTAACCGTCCAACCTTTTCGCTAGCCCAAAGACGGCAGGCACGAGAGTGAAAAAGTTCGATTGCACCGTTTGTTGCGGATAGGTAGGGCAAGTAATCGAGCCCAACGATGGCAAACTTATCTGCAAAATAGAGCTTTTCAAATCGCTTAACGATAGTTTGCGGACGACCTTCAAGCAGTACAAAAAGTCGTTCATACATGAGCCGAAGATGTTTTGCTGGCTGCTGATGGAACCCCCACTTGTCGTCCAGTTGCTGCAACAACGAAGTGAGTCGACTAATAGCGTACTCAATGAGTTTCAGGCCATCTTTCGGATAAATCTCAAGCTCAGCTTGTTCAAACTCACTGAATAGCTGGTTAATGCGGGAGAAAAAGGTCTTCACTTGCCGCTGACTAAATAGATTTCGCCGATCGTCCACGCGCGTCAATTCGGTCACCCGAGACTTCAGATAAACGAAATCGAGATGTTCACTGGATAGGGTAGCCTTCAGTGAGAAGCGTTCAAACTGCTCGGGCGCTGACTCAAGTAATTCCAGCATGTGCTTGGCCAGGACCTGCTTATCCAAACCGAGCAAGTAAGCGAAGATTCTTGATTTTTCAGGGCCTTTTGAAAGGGAAAGTAGCTGGCGGGACAAACGATTGCTGTGCAAAACGAGCGTGACGCAATGATGGCAAAAATCAAAACCGTCAGATTCCGGGCACGAACAATGCCCGTCTACAATATTGCCAACGTGTTTCAGTTCAACCTGAAAGCCATCAACCTGGGCAGTTACAACATTGCCGTCACGCTGATAATGCTCAACCTTTGCATTTTCAAAAGCAGTGAGACCCCGCTGATAGCCGGCTTTGCCTGCTCTTTTGATCAGCTCTTCCTGCCCGACGATAAACTGAGACATAGCTCCTACCCGTCATCTTGGCTTGAAGAATCAAGCATTGGCAAATCATTTGCCGCCAACAGGTAGGCGCTTTCCTCATATTCACTATACCAAAGCACCAGTTCGCCTTTAACCAGAGCCTTTCGGGCATATTCAATGCGCTCAGTCTCGGGAGACTCAATATCATTCAAGCCCCAGGCGCGATGGCAGTATTCTTTCAAGAGCCCCTCAAGAGCTTCAGGACTCACAGACTCATAAGGTATAACCATGATTCACTACTACTTTATGTGGCCTGGATGCCTGCGCGCAGGCATCCAGTGGCGCGGTCTAGGCAACCTTTTCTTTACGGGCGTTTGCTGCCTTTTTGCGGGGTTTGGCCTTCGCCTTGCTCGCCTGGGTTGCCGCTTTGCGTGGCGGAGCCTTCAATACTTCGACTCTAACAGGCATGCCGTTGAGCACTGACGTTCCTGTCAGTTTATCGACAAATTGGTCCGAGATCAGAACATTCATGTTCACCCCCGGGTGTTTGCTGGCAACCGACAACTGGGTCCCTTCGTGATCATGGCCCCAACCGTGCGGAATACTGATTACTCCGGGCATAATGTCCGCTGTCACTTCACATTCAATAGTGACCGCACCGTAATCGGTAGACACTTTGAGCATATCACCACTGGAGATTTTTCTTTGCTCTGCATCTTCTTCGCTAATTTGCGCCGTGCAACGATTCTTGCCTTTAACCAGACGCTGACTGTTATGCAGCCAGGAATTATTAGAACGAACGTCCCTGCGACCGATCAGAGTCATCTGGGCATGGACATCCACCTTGCCACGACCACTCTCAAGCATATCATCCAGCATATTCAAGTGCTTGCGAAGTCGCGGAACATCCGCCATATAACCGGCAGGCACAAGAGAAATATGCTTGTTTTGGGTAAACAGTCGCTCCGGTAAAGCCGACTGCAGAGACCCGAGATCTACAC
>DAITOW010000142.1:0-6950 GCA_036833965.1 Oleiphilaceae bacterium | reverse complement strand
GGCCACGAGACGCTGGCCAACGAAGTAAAAGATCGCTACAAGGCATGGCAAGCAAAAGCCAAGCACTTCGAAATGCTGACCAACAACCGGGAAGAAACAGAAGCGCGCTTGCAAGTCTTAAACTTCCAGGTAGATGAACTCGACTCTCTCGCCTTGCAAGATGGAGAGATCGAACAACTCGAACAGGAACAGGCAAAGCTTGGCAATGCCGAATCGCTGATCCAGAGCGCACACGAAGCACTCACCATCGCCTCAGAGGATGAAAACGGTGCAGCTTCACTCATTCAAAGAGCAAAGCACGCACTGAGCCATTTACCGAGCGAAGATTCCACTCTGGGCGAAGCGCTCGCGCTTTTCGAAGAAGCTGCGATCCAGATCGACGAGGCGTCCAACACTTTACGCCATTATGTCGAAAGCTTTGAACAAGATCCTGCCCGCCTGGAATTTATCGAGGAACGCCTTAGTACAGCATATCAACTGGCACGAAAACATCGCTGCCAGCCGGAAGAACTGTGCGAAGTACATTTAAAACTCAGCGAAGAACTGCAGGCTCTTTCCGGAGGCGATCAGGACCTTGAATCGCTAGAACAGGAAGTACTTCAACTGAAGAACGACTTTCTCAAACACGCCCAGACTCTTCGCGAAAGCCGATTGGAGCATGCCCGCTCCCTCGAGTCCGCAGTTGCCGAACAATTGCAAATGATGTCAATGCAAAACATCAGCTTCGTTACCCAGGTCGAGCAAACGGAAGAGCGCAACGCCAATATATATGGCATTGATGACATTGAGTTTTTGATCAGCACCAACCCGGGCCAACCACCAAGATCTTTGGGTAAAATTGCTTCAGGTGGAGAGTTGTCGCGCATCAGCCTGGCGATTCAGGTGGTGCTTGCGCAGCGTTCCGCCGTTCCAAGCATGGTTTTCGATGAAGTTGACGTCGGCATCGGGGGTGGAACAGCAGAAGTCGTAGGACGTCTGTTAAAAGAATTAGGCAAAAACGGACAAGTTATTTGTATTACGCATCAGGCACAAGTCGCATCTCAAGGCGAGCATCACCTGCGCATCAGCAAATCGGTAATCGATGGTGCAATGCACTCGGCGGTCGAACCATTAAACAACAGTGAGCGAGAAGAAGAAGTGGCCAGAATGCTCGGCGGCATCAACATCACAGAACAAACCAAGGCGCACGCCCGAGAGATGCTGAAACTGGACGAAGCCTGATTGCTTATCCGTGCGCGGAGTACACCGCGCCAGCAAGGGAGTATTAACGTTTCTTTTTTACGTAGAGCGTCAGGCTATGGTCGACTAACTCAAAACCATGCTGTTCGGCTATTTCGTGTTGGCGGCGCTCAATCACCTCATCATAAAATTCGACAACTTCACCGCTTTCGGTATCTACCATGTGATCGTGGTGCTCATCACTCGCCAGCTCAAATACTGCGTGACCACCCTCAAAATTGTTTCTCTGCACCAGACCCGCTGTTTCAAATTGCGTCAGCACGCGATACACGGTAGCCAACCCTACATCGTCCCCAGACTCCAACAGCGCCTTGTATACTTCTTCCGCACTCATATGCTGACCCTCAGACTCCTCAAGCAATCCCAACACTTTTAGTCGGGGGACGGTCACTTTTAAGCCGGCTTTTTTCAGATCAGAATTGTCAGGCATAACTCACTCTTTTATTTCAGTAACATTAGGCACATAGCTCGCACATCATTAAAGAAATCGGTATAGAAATCAGTTACTATGCGCAGCTTTACAGCGTTATTGTTGTTGGCGACACCAAAGTTGAGCCAACCTTAGTGGAATTAAGTTTTAGATGCAAAACATGCTTATCGACGGATTCAACAAACTCCGTCTCATTGTCGTTTTACTCGCGTTAAGCTCTGCGATCACTGCCTGTGCGTTCCCCGGCGTATACAAAATCAATGTCCAACAGGGCAATATTGTCACCCAGGACATGCTTGACCAACTTAGTCGCGGCATGACTCGCCGGCAAGTGCACTTTGTGCTCGGAACCCCCATTGTGAACAACGTGTTCAGTGATGACTATGAGAGCTACATTTACACATACCTACCAGCCGAGGGCGATGAACAGCGTCAGGTAGTCAACATCTTTTATCAAAATAACCAGTACACCCATTACGAAGGCGAAGTTCTGGAAGAGCACCTAGCCTACTAGAGATCCTGAATGAGGCAAACTCAAGCCTTCGGCTTTTTGGCGCGGTTGAGCCGCGCCTGCTTCGGATCAATAATCAGAGGGCGGTAAAGCTCAATCCGGTCACCGTCACGCAATATCTCCTCGCGCGGCTTCTTGACCACTTTCCCAAATACCCCCATATCGATCTCTTCATACGAAATCTCGGGGAAAATCTGCTCCAACCCCGATCTCGATGCAGCATCAAACACACTCGTGCCCTCATCCACCTCCAGTTCAACAATCTTTTGCAGATCCGGCCGTGCGTAAGCCACTTCGATTCTCAATTTATTTTCCATGAGCTACCCCATAAACTACTTTCGCGCGCTCACAAAACGCATCAACCATTGTATTTGCCGCCTGATTAAATACCGGTCCGAACGCCAATTTGGCAACGCCCTGTTTAAGCTCAAATTCGAGGTCAAGTTCCACCTTGCAAGCATCCTCCCGCAGAGCAATAAAATTCCAGTCGCCTTTAAGCTTACGAAAAGGCCCCTCTACCAGAGTCATTGAAATTTTCTCATGCGCCTTCACACTATTGCTTGTCGTAAAGGATTGGCGCATGCCACCTTTACTAACTTCCAGGCTCGCTCGCATAACCTCACCGTCAAATTCCAGTACCCGTGCGCTGGCGCACCAGGGAAGAAACTCCGGATACGAAGCTACGTCGTTCACCAACTCATACATTTGCTGAGCGGAAAACATAACCAGAGCTGAACGATTAATGCGAAGTGACATGATGAATTCTAATTTTTTAACGAGGCAAGCGAATTAGCAGGCATTGTAACGCTTCACCGCCCTGCGCTCTAGCTTTTGGAAGAACAATCAAACAGAAGTCGTGCAGCAACGCAGGCACTTGTAATATACTGGTCGCCTTTCAACGAAACCTGCAGTACAACAATGGCCGGCAAGAAAAAACCAAAACAGTCCAGCAACACGATTGCAAAGAACAAACGCGCGTATCACGACTATCACATCGAAGAAAAGTTCGAGGCCGGCTTAGTATTAACAGGCTGGGAAGTCAAAAGCCTGCGTGAAGGCAAAGCGCAACTAACAGACTCTCACGTTTTTTTGCGTGACGGCGAAGCGTGGTTGCTCAACGCACATATTACTCCACTGATTTCAGCATCGACACACGTCATTGCCGAGCCAACCCGTCAGCGCAAACTGCTTCTGAACAAAAAAGAGATCGCAAAAATAAATAGCAAGATCCATCAGGCAGGGCAAACCTGTGTTGCGCTCTCACTGTATTGGAAAAACAACCGCGTGAAATGCGAAATCGCTCTGGTGAAAGGCAAGAAAGAATACGATAAACGCGCGAGCGAGAAAGATCGCGACTGGGATCGCCAAAAAGCACGAGTGGTAAGAGACCACGTGAGAACCTAGGCCGGAATTGACGAGTCATCTGCCCAAGCTACCCGAAACAATCCCCGGGTAGCCTTATGAGACGCTCACCCCCGAAACCACAAACCTAGACATAATCAGAAATATCTACCTCATCGATTTGCTCCGGCTTCAGGTACTGCTGCGCATACTCTCCAAAAACATTTGTTTCCAGAAACAGACGAAATAGCTCGCCATCAATATGCCGATCCTTCACCATAAAACTCATAATCTTTAATGATTCGCTAAGAGTTTTAGCCTTCTTATACGGCCTGTCCGAAGCTGTTAAGGCCTCAAAAATATCGGCGATTGCAAGTATGCGATCCAGAGTACCGAGATCATCTTCACCCAGTCTCCTGGGATAACCATCGCCTCTGAGTGTCTCATGATGCGTCGATGCAAAGTGAGGAACATTGGCCAAATCATCAGTGAACGGCACTCTGTCGAGCATCCGGATCGTTCCGATCATATGCTCATTGATTTTGAAGCGATCCTCTGCGGTCAGGGTACCGCGCTTGATACTTAAATTGTAAAGCTCACCCTGATTATAGAGTGCTTCGGGAATCTCCATTTCAATACCTAAACGTTCATCAAGCTCCATTTTACGATCACGTTCTATGACATGCTCGGGCTTGTCTGCCAGCAGAAACTCGTGCACTGGAAGTGATTCTTCGCACAATAATCCGAGCCGCTCCAACCTCAATTCCTCAACAGGCGAGAGCCCCAGCAAGCGACTGAAGTTTCTCTCCCAACTGCGCTCGGCAATCTTCTGCAAACGCTCTGCCTTTTCATCTGATAAAAACTCCCCACCCACATTGCATTCGGCAACGAAGGCATAATCCTCCTGCAGCGCTTCGCGCGCGTGGTTTAACTCTGCCTGTAAATCTTCTTTTTGATCAGGCCGGGCAATCAGTTTGCGCAACATATCAATTTCCGCATCGCGCCAGAGCACTTCGAAGCGCATTCGCACCTCATGAATCCGGTTATAAATCACCTCAAGCTTACTACCCTTGTCCACGATATGTTCTGGCACTGAAATCTTGCCGCAGTCGTGCAACCACGCAGCGGTTTCAAATTCCCGCCACTGCTCTTGCGTCTCCAATGCGAAATCTTTAAAGGGACCTGAGTTTGCCTTGCTGGCTTGTTCCGCCAGCATTACCCCCAACACCGGTACGCGCTCACAATGACCTGCCGTATAAGGAGATTTTGCATCCACTGCCTCAGCAATCAGTTTGATAATAGCGTCCATCAACTCTTTCTGGGCACGTTCGTACTCCTGAATGGACTCCGCCATGTGCACCAGACTCTCAGATAAATGATGAAACTGGATAATTTTGCTTGGAACATCGACCACCTCGGAATACTTTCGGTGGCGCACTTTCAAAGTTTGCTCGGCCAACGCATTAATCTGCTTCACAATTACCCTCGCCCACCACCAGGCGAGCAGCAACAACATCAGCAATGCTCCCGCGCTTACCCATACCGAGACGTAGACCTGCTTCATGTGAGGGTCCAACATGCGCTCTTCGTAAATGGCTGCACCAAAGTAACTACCAACGGCATAAGAAGAGCCAAGCGAGGTTAGATACACATAAAAATCCCTACCTTCATCCGATACAACTTGTAAGGTTCGATTTGTATTCCCACTTGAGATAAGGCCGGAAAGACTCTCTTCCGAGATGGAGTGAGAAATCCCCTGCTGCTCGGAACGCAATGTCACACCAGGCTGACCATCCTTGGAAAACAAAAATGCATCACTTCCGGTTCCCCGAAGCTCTGTTTTCAAAAGCTCCATTAAACCGGATAACGCGATATCCACACCGACCACAACATTGCTTGTTCCAACCCGCCTGGCATACGTTACACCCGGCGCTTTCGTACTGTTAAAAATATAAGGCTTGGTAAAAACAACATTCTGACTTTGAGAGGCCATCTTGTACCAGGGTCGCTGGGTCGCGTCATACTCGCCGTCCAACAGCGTCGTAGTTCGAGTACTAAAATCGGCATCCAAGAAGGAATGCATCAGAACACGTTCGCCCCCCTCGTCCACATGATGCGCCAAAATCCAGCGATCAGAGACTTCAGCGCCAAGCGATTCCCGAACATCTTCGCTACTATTGAGATTGATCAACTGTAAGAGGGAGCCATCTTCAAAACCAAAATAAATAGAATAGACGCGCTCTGCGCTTTCCATAACCTCTGCAAAGAGTCGCAAAGCCGGGTGATCCGGATTCTGTTCCAATGACAAGAAATTTGCTTCAACATCAGACATCAAACCTGTGATGGAACTGGCTTCAACATCCAACTCGGCTATTGCCCGCTCTGCATTTCTTGCAACCGTACTGTAAAGGCCTTGTGCGGCATCCAGTGCCATGGTCTTTCCGAAATAATACTGCAGGCCTGTTGCAACTGCGCCCATCGTGCCGCATATCACAAAGACACTAGCCATAATCACGGTTTGTATTGAAATCCGGCGCATTGCTTTCCGACTCATAGACAAATTCTCATTAGGATAGGACATGCCCCCGGATCCATGGCGCGGTTCTTTTTATTCGCCAGTTTGACAGAGCACTTAAGTAGCTCATAACTTAGCATGCTTTTGATGACCGCCATACTTGAACAAAAAATTGAATGCTAGCCTTGAAAGTACAAATCTTGTCCATATATAGGTAACAACTAGAGGAAAAGATGAGATACCTCTAGGTAATTGCGCCAAGCAAGCAGTATACTTTGCGCAGTAAGGGCATGAGCAACAACAGTTCGCTGTTGGCCGGGATTTGAAAGTATCCAAATCCAAACGCTTAAAGGTTTCATTAGTTTCGGGGGGTGATATGGCTTCGACGCTGGTAACGAAACCAAAGGTGCATGCCGAGTGTACAGTGGCACTCGTACTCCAATCGCTGTAAACAATAGTTGCAAATGATGACAACTACGGTGCTGCTCTAGCTGCGTAAGCAGTTAAAAAAGCACTTTTAGGGCTACGGCCCTAACGGTCTGTAACAAGGTGCCTGTACCGCGCTACCGACTGTCACTCAGAACAGGACCGCCAAAGGGCATACTCAGGGTCACTTGGTCAAATTTTACTGAGCTCGCCAACCACGTCCTGCCCGTTGGGCTGTGGAAGGTTAAACTAATTAACGGATTCTAAGCATGTAGAGCCGATGGCAGAGTGCTGACGGACGCGGGTTCGACCCCCGCCACCTCCACCAATTAAGAAAGGTGAACTGATCCCAGTTCACCTTTTTTTATGCCTTCACCCCGCTCGACAGGCCTTATTTGGCAAGGATTTACCTACTTCGCCACCTTTGTAACCGCGGACTTCTAGCGGCAGTTCTTCTCTGAATGGCCGAATACTCTCAGAGCCTCTCC
>DAITOW010000141.1:0-6977 GCA_036833965.1 Oleiphilaceae bacterium | reverse complement strand
TCGTTCGCGCGCGCGCTTCGGGTGTCTTCGTGGGTCGTAATAGGATGGCCCCTTCAAAATCGCCACCAGTAGCGCCGCCTCCTCAAGTTCAAGGTCGCGCAAGTTCTTGGCGAAATAAAAGCGGCCTGCCATCGCAAATCCGTGAATGGCCGTCGAACCGGATTGCCCCAAATAAATGTCGTTTACATAGGTCTCGAGGATGTCCGCCTTTGAATAATGAAATTCGAGCATCAAGGCCATTAAAGCCTCGTTCAACTTTCTAACAATGCTTCGCTCACGGGTAAGATAGAAATTCTTTACGAGTTGCTGCGTTAAGGTGCTACCACCTTGCACAACACGCCCCGCCTGAATATTTGCGAACATCGCTCTGGCGATAGAAAGCGGGGAAATGCCCCAGTGCTCGAAGAAGTTACGATCCTCGGTAGCTAAAAGAGCAGAGATAATAGCTGGAGGAATATCCTCGTAGGCGACCAGCTCTCGCTCCTCACGGCTCTTGGGATAAATTCCTCCAATCTTATATGGCTCGAGGGTATAAATGCCTGCATCGGCCGACGCACTTAACAAACGTATCGAGCGGATAACATCGCCGACAATCGTAAATTCAAGCTTTAGTGCGGCCTGCTCTCCATCAATGGTATCGTGCGCTCGTCGATAGAGTTCAATGCGTCCACCTTCTCGCCAATACGTTCCCGGCCGGTCGACGTTTCGTGTTTTGGTGTATTCGAGAAGCGCCAACTCCTGCTCCAGATTCTCAGGATTCAGAGCTTGCCCCTCAAAAAGCTCCAGCGGTCGCGCCAGTACCTGCGCAGGTAAATGCCAGCGTTTGCCCTCGAACTTGTAACGAACCTGTGCATCCAGATACACAAACCAGGAAGCCAGAATCAGCAACGCAAGAGTAAAAAGCTTGATCTTCCATCGGCTTTTAACCGGGACTTCAGACTCTGAACTTCCACTTTTTTTGGCGACTGATTTTTTTGATTTTGCTTTAGACATTATCTTTGCAGAGCAAATGCGTCACTGTTATTGTGCTCTCCGCTTTACGGAGGAAACATGAACTCAGAGCTTATTCAGTCGCTACTGAAACCCACACCCTACTCTCATTCCTGTTCTCACATTGAACTGATTGAGACACACATTTCATGGATCATTCTGACGGGGGAGTTTGCTTACAAGATCAAAAAACCCGTCAACTTCGGTTTTCTCGATTTTACGTCATTGAGCGCACGTAAACAGTATTGTGAAGCAGAATTAAACTTAAACTCCCGCTCTGCACCAGAACTATACATCGAAGTACTGGCGATTGGCGGCAGCCCGACAAACCCTATTCTTGGCGCGAAAAAAGAAGAGGCAAACGGTGAGATCTTCGAATACGCCATAAAGATGCATCAATTCAAGACTGCAGAGTTATTTAGCGAGCTTGATGCTTCAAAGACGCTGTCCTTTCAGCATATTGATGAGTTAGCAGACCGGGTAGCAACCTTTCATAAGGCGGCACCAACAGCGCCTGAAGAGACAGATTTCGGCTCACCTGAAAAGCTTCTGATGCCTGCAGAACAGAACTTTGAGCAAATCAGAGAACGATTATCAGACCCCAAACATCTGGAGCAATTAGCGCATCTGGAAGAGTGGACTCTTAGCACCTTCGCAATTCTCTCTGACACGATGCGTCAACGCAAGGCACAGGGCTACGTAAGAGAATGTCATGGCGATTTACATCTAAAAAATATCACCCTGTTTAAAGACCGAGTCACCCTGTTCGACTGCATAGAATTCAACGATGGTTTTCGCTGGGTAGATGTAATGAGCGACATGGCGTTTCTGGTGATGGACTTGGAAGAAAGGGGATTAGCGGCTTACGCGAATCGCTTTTTAAATCATTACCTTGAAGAAACTGGCGATTATTCAGGCTTGCGTTTACTTCCCTTTTACAAAGCCTATCGCGCGATCGTTCGCGCGAAAATCTCATTGTTTGAGATGGAAGATTTTAGAGATCAGCCCGAGGTGCTAGAACGTCTTTGGAAGAAATATCAGTCCTATATTGATCTTGCAGAAAGTTGTTCTGCGCTTCCCAACCGGTTTCTGTTAACAATGCATGGCGTCGCGGGAACGGGCAAAAGCACGGTCGCTCTTCGTTTGGTCGATAAACTTGGGGCAATAAGAATCCGTTCCGACGTCGAGAGAAAACGTCTTTTCGAATTCGACCCTTATAAACATCCGGATACCGAGCTGGCTAGCCGACTTTATAGTGAAGAGGCAACAGCGCTAACTTATGAAAAGCTGGCGAGACTCGCAACGCACATTTTAAATGCAGGACTAAGTGTCATCGTTGATGCGACTAATCTTCAAAAATGGCAACGCGATTTTCTTCAGAATGTGGCGGATGACCATGGCGTACCGATGGTCATTGCAGATTGTCAGGCAGCAATGAGTGTTATCCAAAGCTGGATAGAACAGCGCGCGAATACCGAAGAGGACGCTTCCGATGCCAGCTTTGAGGTCGCATCCCGTCAAATGAAAACCAGGGACAAACTGGACGACGATGAACTTACCAGAACCTTCGTGATTCATAGCGATATTATGGAAGAGACAAACGAGCTGGTTAGCGAGATTCGTAAACACTTGCTCTAACTTGCAGCGTTAACTTGCAGAGAGCCCAGTCCGTTCTATAGTTGTTGCACCACATTCAAAGGTGCTCATTATGTATTTAGTTCAGTTAGTGTACGCCAGTAAGGCCGCCCCTGGGTTAAACAACACAGATATTGAAAATATTCTTAAGCAGGCCAAGACAAATAATGAGAAGCACGCCATCACCGGTCTTCTGAGCTTTAATCACAATTACTTCTTACAGTGCCTGGAGGGTGGTCGTGCAGCTGTCAATCAGACTTACCAGCAGATTATTCGTGACCCTCGACATTCGGATGCAGTCATCCTGAGTTACGAACAGATTGATTATCGATATTTCGCAAACTGGAGCATGGCCTTTGTACCCTCATCTTCGCTCACTCACGAAATGATAATGAGTTATGGCGTTTCAAAAGACTTCAACCCTTATGCTTTGAGTGGAGAAAGCGCACTGCTGCTACTAACAGAGCTTGCAGAGCATGTTCCTACTACCTGAACCTGCTGCTGACTAGTCAAGAAAATGAAAAAGGCGGCCTTTTGAGCCGCCTTCTTGATAACAGTAGCATGTGTTCGCTAATTAAGAGTCTCCAAGGATTCTTGATCTGTTAATTGATGCATATCCGATAGCGCTTCATTCAGCTCGGTTACCGGATTAAATCGCACAGTGCCCTTATAAACAGCTCGGCACTCTCCTGGAGCAGTACCTTGGCAGTGTTCCATCGCCACTTCCTTTGCCTTCGTGGGGCTTGTAAATGGACCAATGAACTGCCTGTTTTCTAAGAAAAAATAACCACTTTGCTCTAGCTCAAGCGTATCTTCGACCACAATGATCTCATCACGCTCTTCATTGGCAGGCATCATAAGCACCTCCATCCTATCTGTGATTATAAAACGACTCGAAGAACAATCTTCCTATGCCGAACGCTGACGTTATCACGCAATTTTACAAAATGCGAGCCTTACTTAATTAACCCTCGCACTGTAATTTCGCTCGAAGACCCCTCGCCTTGCGCACCGGAGACAGGATAGTAAAAATGGCTCGCACTTCAAGAATCAAGGCGACCCCGCTGATAGCTAAAGCAATTATTATTAGCTGCACATCAATGCGTTTAGCATCGACATTTGAGCGCAAGGAAATGAGAAGCGAGGAAAAAGATGGTCTTGAACTCCCCAAAATCAGGATACTGCATTGAATTTACTCAACAGAACCTTGCATGCTGCCAAAACGCGCTCGCGATATTCGTCCTCGACAGCAAACCTTGTCTCGTCCAATTTGTTCAGAATTCGCTTATTGACCGTTTTTCTCTGCTCAAAACGGGGCATCGATTCCAGACGCTCATATACCTCGTTAAACACCCCGATAACCGCATCGTGATGATGCCGTGCATCAAGATGATCCAGCAAGATTTTTACGCGCATACATCCTTCCGAGATCTCGACCTGCTGATCGATCATTGATGAGCAGAGTATATAAATACTTTCTCTCAACTTGTCCTGATTGGATTTTGCTTTTGCATTTAGCCGCGCGATTTCCTGCCTGTGCTGGTCAAGAAAACCCACCTGGCGTTTAATCTTTACAACTAACGCGATGCAAACCAAAACGCCTAAAACAGTCAGCGCCCAAACGACTCCAGTATTCACGTGGCTTCCCCTGCTTAAACGTTAGACGGCATAGCTCGATCGATCAGATAGTTACAATCAACCCCTCTCGGCAGAGAGCCATACAACAAACCCGACACCGAAGGGTCAAGCCTTGAACTGCAAAACCCGTCAGCCACAACTTCATCGCCAAACTGGATTAAGGTAGATGCTTGTAATGACAAGGCAAGTTGCTCAATAACAGAACGGGAATGAAATTGAATATCTTCAGCGTTCATTTCGCTTAATCCACATAATGTGCCCACCAATTTATCTGCAAAATTATCAAAGGTTGTGCTGAACCCTCTGGCGTTCTCTATCTCCGCCATCAATGCCTCAACACTTTCGGGAGTGCGCTGCATCGCTCTCAGCATGTCGAGACATTGTACGTTTCCACTGCCTTCCCAGATTGCATTCACCGGAGACTCTCTAAAGAGACGCGGCATAATCGTATCTTCCATAACGCCCATTCCGCCGATGCATTCCATCGCCTCGTAAGCATGCCCGGGCGTACGTTTACATATCCAGTATTTGCCGACCGCAGTTCCAATACGCATCAGTGCTGCCTCTTGAGAACTATTCTCCATTTGCTCAAGCGCTCGCGCCATTCGCAAGCTAAGCGCTATAGAGGCCTCGCTTTCGAGTATCAAATCTGCCAATACGTTTTGCATTAAAGGTTGCTTGGATAGCCTGTTTCCAAAAGCCTTGCGCGAGGCGCAATGATGAGTCGCCTGTGCTACGGCCTGACGCATGCCGGCACTCGACCCGATCATGCAATCAAAACGCGTCATAGCGACCATTTCAAGAATGGTCGCAACACCTTTCCCTTCGTCACCTATTCGCCAACCGAGTGCACCCCGCAGTTCGGTTTCGCTTGAGGCATTCGAAACGTTACCCATTTTGTTTTTCAATTTTTGTATTTGTATCGGGTTTTTCGTTCCATCAGGACGCCAGCGAGGTACCAAGAAGCAAGAGACGCCAGGCTCTGTCTGCGCAAGCACCAGGAACGCATCAGACATTGGAGCAGACACAAAATACTTGTGGCCAACTAATTCGTATAGTTGCGAGCCGTTGCTGTCTCCAAGTCGGTGCGCATAAGTAGTATTGCTCCTGACATCGGAACCACCCTGCTTTTCGGTCATTGCCATGCCTATGGTGACACTATCCTTCTCTGTATGAGGGACATTCCGAGGATCATACGTTCTATGAAGAATCTTCGGAGCCCACTCGCCGTATAAAACTGGAGAGTTCTTCAAACTCGGAATGGCTGCTGAGGTCATTGTTATTGGGCAACCGTGCCCGGCCTCGACCTGACACATCAAATAACTTTTTACTGCCCTTTTGATATGACGTCCTTCCCCGTAGCCCTCCCAATGCGAAGAGTGAATACCCTCCCTCATCGAAATCCTCATAAGTTCATGGTACGAGGGATGAAATCGCACCTCATCTACGCGATGTCCAAAACGATCATGTGTATGAAACTCTGGTTTATAAACATTTGCCTCAAATCCGAGCTCTATGCTCGAAGCTGAACCGCATAAAGCACCAAAGCTTTCTAATTCAGCTAGATCCAGTGAAGGGGAAAATTGCCGGGTGAAATCGCATAGCGCTTTATCAGTTTTTAAAGCGTTATAATCGGCCAAAGGGCTCGGCAGGTTTTCTACTTTGTGCGTTTCGGCCCAATAGCGGTTGCTAGGTTTAAAGTGGCTCATAGCTGACTCGATAAAGTTTCGCTTCTTAATTAACTAGGCTGACCATAACCTGCATTGCGACAATTATAAAGACGCATGCAGAAAGGATGTTTATTTTCCTCTCGTGACGAAACATCACACCATAAAAATCCTTGTGAGTTACAAGCAACGCAACTAACAAATACCATAAACCATCCACTACTGCAGCGAGCAAAGCCATCAACGCTTTTTCTGATGAGCTAGGCGAATACATAAGGAATTGGGAGAACAAGGCAGTAAAAAATATCGCTAATTTCGGGTTCAACATCGATATGAATAAGCCGTCCCGTAAAGCTAACATTTTCGTTTGCGTCCCCGTCGCAGCCATTTCTTCTCTTACATTGTTCCTGTCATAGAAGACGCGAATTGCAAGGTAGATGAGGTAAGATGCTCCAAGGAAAGCGATAATGTCGCGAAACAACACGTGTGCGGTAAGAATAAAATCCAAACCGAACAATGTAATGACCGCCCAAATAAGCACCCCAAACGCGTGCGCGAGGGCCGTGATACAACCAAGAGTTCTTCCGCCATTCATGGCGCTTTGCAATACACAAAGTAAAGACGGCCCGGGAGAGATAGCACCCAAAAGACAGGTCAATAAAATTAGGAACCAGAGCTCTATTTCCATCCGCTGTTAAACCTCTTTATGCTAAGCGAGTACCAACTTAGCTTTATAACATAGCTGAATACAAAGCACGCTCGTCTTCATGGAGTTTTCTAAGGCCTGGAAGACCCTCAAATCCGTTTGTGTTTTGTAAGTGCTCTCGGTTTAAAACGAAGGTGCGGTCATTCAGATCGGAAGTGATGGGCTTGATGCCCTGTAGCAACAAATCAGCCTCCACAATCACATCATTAGTCTGAAAAGAGAGAATTGCCTACCCAAGTAAGAGATCTGACAACAGGAAAATTAGAATCTAAGATTGGAGGACATTTCCAGCTCACCCAACGCGAACCTGCGGGTATTTTCAGACAAAAAAAATCCCCTGG
>DAITOW010000140.1:0-6979 GCA_036833965.1 Oleiphilaceae bacterium | reverse complement strand
CTCCGTACCCGAGTCGGTATGGCAGCGCTGTCAAATACTATTCCTGTGTAGCCCGGGTAATCCAACGGGTGCGGTTGTTGACATGGAGACGCTTGAGAAACTCATCCAGCTTGCAGACCAATATGACTTCGTTCTCGCCTCCGATGAATGCTACTCTGAAATTTACATTGATGAGCAAAACGCACCAATCGGACTGCTCGAAGCCTGTGCAAAACTAGGCAGATCGGATTACAAGCGCTGTATTGTATTTCATTCGCTTTCCAAACGTTCCAATCTCCCCGGCTTGCGCTCCGGTTTTGTAGCTGGCGATGAGGCTGTGCTTGCCAAATATCTCAATTACCGCACCTACCAAGGCTGTGCTTTACCCATACATCATCAACTCGCGAGTATTGATGCCTGGAATGACGAACAGCATGTTATTGAAAATCGGGTGCAGTATAAGGCGAAGTTTGAAGCTGTCTTGGAGATTTTAAGTCCGGTGATGAAGATCAAACAGACTGATGCGAGCTTTTATCTTTGGCCCGAAACACCAATCGACGATGAAACGTTTGCGCAGAAGCTATACGAGCAGCAACATGTCACCGTCGTTCCGGGTTCTTATCTTTCCCGTACCGTAAACGGTCATAATCCTGGTAGTAACCGTGTGCGCATGGCATTGGTCGCACCTGTTGAAGAATGCATAGAGGCAGCACAACGCATCCGCGCATTTATTGAAAACCTTTAGAGTAAATATCGTTTTAAGAGATTTATGAGCAATAACGAGATAAAAATTTACGGGATAAAAGCCTGTGACACCATGAAGAAGGCGATCAACTGGCTGGACAGCGAGAGCATCGACTACACCTTCCATGATTACAAGAAGCTGGGGATTGAAGAGCCAAAGTTACGTGAGTGGCTGACCCAGATTGAGTGGTCCGAGCTTATCAATCGCCGCGGAACGACGTGGCGCAAACTTAGCGATGAACAGAAAACTGATGTCGATAACGATGCAGCGGTGAAGTTGATGCTTGAAAATCAGTCGCTAATCAAACGCCCCCTTTTAGAAAAAGGTGGCCAGATCTTTTTGGGTTTCAAACCCGAGTACTATGCATCTATATTTTCCAATTAAACTCTAATCAATTTTGAAAACTAATTAAGTGGTTCAACTATGACAGTAGCAATCGGCCTCGGTGTGGGCACTAAAAACAATAATGGTGAGTGGCTTGAAGTCCTGTTTCCTTCACCCGTCTTTCAGCCTTCGCAAGAAATCATCGAAGGACTTCAGCAAGCACTCAATCTTGAGACTGGCAACTCAACAACGTCTTTGACAACAGAGCAACTTGGCCAACTTGCCGAGATGCACTCTCTAGGTGAGATATCTGTTTTGGCCGAGAAACTTGTTGGCTCGACCAGTCCAATCGCACTGGTGATTCTTGCTGAAGATGAGACAGCCACCAGCACACCGGAAGTCTATTTGAAGCTGCACCTCATCTCTCACCGTCTGGTAAAGCCACATGGTATCAATCTGGAAGGTATTTTTGGCCTACTGCCAAATGTTGCTTGGACAAACGAAGGCGCAATTGACCTTAACGAACTCCCTCAGCGTCAGTTAGCCGCGCGGATGCAAGGTAAACTTCTTGAAGTGAAGTCTGTCGATAAATTCCCGCAAATGACGGATTACGTTGTACCTAGCGGTGTGCGAATTGCGGATACCTCGCGCGTCCGACTTGGCGCGTACATCGGTGAAGGCACAACAATCATGCATGAAGGTTTCGTGAACTTTAATGCCGGCACCGAAGGTACGTCCATGGTCGAAGGACGTATTTCTGCCGGCGTAATGATCGGAAAAGGCTCTGATCTAGGTGGTGGCTGTTCAACAATGGGCACACTCTCTGGTGGCGGCAACATTATTATCTCTGTTGGAGAAAGCAGCCTGATTGGTGCGAATGCAGGCATCGGCATCCCTCTTGGAGACCGTTGCACAGTTGAATCCGGTCTTTACATCACTGCCGGTACCAAAGTCGTCATGCTTGATGCAGCAGGAAACGATGTTGAAACTGTGAAGGCAAGAGAACTGGCTGGCAAGCCTGATCTTCTGTTCCGCCGCAACTCGGTAAACGGTCGTGTTGAATGTCTAACCAACAAAACGGCGATCGAACTCAACGAAGCGCTGCACGCGAATAACTAAGTCCAATCCGGGGAGGTCCGTACCTCCCTTGCCCTTACCTATAGGCTAAGCGAATGCCCGATACCGACATCAATACAACCCCCACCATCAAACTGACCCAGGCACTAATACAACAACCGTCTGTCACACCGGAAGATAGTGGTTGTCAGGATATGCTCAAGGACCGGCTAAAACCTCTCGGCTTTCATTGTGAAACCATGCAATTTGAAGAGGTCACCAACCTTTGGGCACGCAAAGGACGCAAGTCACCCGTTTTATGTTTCGCAGGACACACCGACGTTGTTCCGACAGGGCCGGAATACCAGTGGCAATTCCCTCCCTTTGAAGCGCGTATCGACGAAGGACACATACACGGACGCGGCGCCGCAGATATGAAAGGTAGCCTAGCTGCATTTTTGATTGCAACAGAACGCTTTGTCAGTAAATACCCAAGTCATATTGGCTCGATTGCCTATCTGATCACAAGCGATGAAGAAGGCCCGGCCAAAAACGGTACGGTGAAGGTAATAGAGACTCTCGAGGCGCGAAAGGAAAAGATTGATTGGTGTCTTGTCGGCGAACCTTCAAGCACAAAACGTCTGGGGGATGTCATCAAGAACGGCAGACGCGGTTCGCTCAACGCCAAGATGAAAATTCTCGGCAAACAAGGCCATGTTGCCTATCCCCACCTGGCGGACAATCCGATTCACAAAGCCTCACGGGCATTGGCCGAGCTAAGTGAAATCGAATGGGATCAGGGAAATGATTTTTTCCCGGCAACTACATTCCAGATTACGAATTTCCACTGCGGTACAGGCGCGACAAATGTCATTCCGGGTGTCGGAGAAGTTCTCTTCAACTTCCGCTACTGCACAGAGGTCACAGCCGAACAGCTTATGGAGCGCACAGAGGCGATTCTGGAAAAGCATGGCGTTCAATACGAAATTGAGTGGAATCTCAGCGGTCGTCCTTTCTTGACCGAAGCAGGTCCGTTAGTTAACGCCGCCGTCGCATCTATTCAGGAAGTTTGCGGGATTGAAGCCGAGCTATCTACAAGTGGCGGTACCTCTGACGGGCGCTTTATCGCTCCTACCGGAGCACAGGTACTGGAGCTTGGCCCTCTCAATGCGACCATCCATCAGGTGAATGAGCACGTGAGTGTCCAGGATCTGAATGATTTAACTGACGTGTACGAACGTATTTTAATCAAGCTCCTTGCACCCTAGGCTCTCTAACAAATGGCTACCATCAATGATTCTGTCTTACGCTGCCCAGTATGCATGGCAGCACTAACAAGATACGAGCGCACCCTCAAATGCCCGCAGAATCATTGTTTCGACGAAGCAAAGCAAGGTTATTTCAATCTGCTGCTCAACAAGGACAAAGCCAGTAAACATCCTGGCGATACTAGCGAAATGGTGCAAGCTCGGCGGCGCTTTCTTGAGCTGGGCCATTATCAGGCGATTATCGATTCCTGCATCAATGTAGTGTGTTCGGCGCTAGAGCAATGCGATCAAAATGCCGACACAGGCAAGCCCTTTCGCTATTGCGACATTGCCTGCGGTGAAGGCTATTATACCCAACGATTATACGAGGCATTCTCTGAGCGATACCACCGCGTTGAGTCCATTGGACTGGACATCTCGACACCAGCGGTCAAGTCCGCAGCCAGACGCATTCCGGGCGGTACATGGTTGGTCGCAAATGCTTTTCGCCTCCCACTGGCAGATTCTTCACAGGATATCGTCACGCACATGTTCTCCAGACCCTGTCCAACAGAAGCCGCTCGCGTATCGAAAGACAACGGAATGCTCATTGATGTCAGCGCCGGGAGCGATCACCTTATCGAACTCAGAAAAAGTCTTTACCCCGACCTGAAAACCAAGGCCTCGTCATCTGGCGAAGCGTATGCTGACGGTTTTAGTGAATTGGCTTGTACTCACTTGCGTTTCGAGTTTACCTTACAGAACGAAAATCAAATAAGGGACCTGATCGCGATGACGCCGCATACCTGGCGAGCGAGCCAGGAGCGAATTGACGCAACGATCTCGAGAGGCACGTTGCGGCTAAGCGCCGATATCGAAATCAAAGCGTTCAAACGCAGACATTAAACGCCGCGCAATGACAAAGACACGCACCAAAAGAGAAATAGAGCCAAGGTTCAGGCTTTTTTTTGTTTCCAGCGCGCTGTTAATGCTTGCGTTGTGCGGCCTTACTTATGCTGAATTTTATATGGATCCGTCCATGCAACAAGAGATGCTCGGCCTGATCTCTCTTTGCCTGGGGGCAATTTCCGGCATGGGCGTTGTGATAGCCTACGTAGCAATCCTTTGGAACCGGATTAAGCGATTTTTTACTGATGAAGGAAGACAATGACAGCACAGCCGGATATTGAAATCTATCTTAAGAACCTCAGCATTGATCAGCTCTTGGGTTGGCTGAAAACACACTTCACACTCAAAGATGAACAAGCGATTGCCGCCATAGATATGAGCGCCGCGCGTTCTCATACAACAAACATTCGCTTTAAAGATGAAGACATTTTGCTGGTGATTACACCCTGTGCTGCAGGCAAAGCTTATGCAAGCATCTGGTTCAAAAGTGACAAAACCCCTTGGAAGAATGACTTGGACTGTGCAGAGTCAGCGCTTGAGGCAATAGATACTGAAGTCAGATGCTCGGCTGAAAGTTGGGCTGAAGAAGAGCCGGAATTTAGCGAAAAGTGGTGGAAGCTAACACGCTCAAACAGAGAGCTCGTGGTTTGGGGTTAATTCCCGATTAAAACAAGAGGACAGTAATGCCCTCTTGTTTTTTGGCGCGCAGCGCGCAAACTGTTTATTTTACAACGGAAACGTTGTCAGCCTGCTTGCCTTTATCACCCATAGAGGTATCAAAACGAACACTCTGGCCTTGACGTAAGCTACGACGACCACGACCCTGAATTGAACGGAAATGGACAAAGATGTCGTCCCCCTCTTCCGTAGTTATAAAGCCGAATCCCTTATTCACGTTGAACCATTTCACCGTACCGAACTGAGTACCCTCAACACCAGACGAAGCACCCTCTGATCGTGCTTCAGATCCAGTCTTTGAAGTCGACCCGGCGCTACGTCGCTCGCTATCAAAGAAAAGACCTGAAATAACGGATGCTACGATGAACATTAAAAATGCAGCGAAGTAGAAGGTCATACCGTTATCTGTTTTCAGAAACTCAATTGCAGAAGTCTCTGAGGTAAAAACATCAAGACGGGAACCAGCAAGAAAAATAAGGAAAGGAAACGGAAGTGCAACAATTGCACTAATCGTTATCTTTTTGAACATGATTTTATCTCTTTAAGAATTGTTAGCATTATTAGTGTTGAGCTACTGATGGATCGTAGCCAAATAACCGCTTTTAAAAGCCGCTACATTGAAGCATAAACACTGGACATATAAAACCGTGTTTAATGCTTTGTGATAACTAAAGAGTGCATTCCAGCCTTTCATACACAACCCAAAGCTCATTCAAACAGCAAAAAATGGTACTCAGCGCTTGCGCGTTCCGATATCCTTTCAGCATCGCCTCATAGAATCCAGATTACAGAATGTCCCGCTCGTCCTTACTTGTTGTTTGCCTACTGACCTTTCTGGGTTTTGGTGCGAATACTCATAGCTTCGAACACTTTGATGAGTCTGATGACTGGTATACTCGCCACTCAGAGTTCGCAAGTGTCACATACCCGCAGGGCTACGACGCCCTTGCGCATCGATCACTGCAAATTATCGATCACGTCATTCCGCAACTAAGTACCTTTTTTGATTGGACGCCAGAAGAAAAAATTCAAATCGTTCTGTCCAATCAAACCGATCAGGCAAACGGCTACGCGACACCCATCCCTTACAACCGAAGCGTGTTATTTGCTGCGCTTCCAAGCGGCGTCTCGGAACTACAGGACTACGGTGAATGGTTTGATTTGCTGATACTCCATGAAATGACACACATCGTTCATTTGGACAAAGCAAGAGACTGGTCATACGCACCAAGATATGTGTTTGGAAGAAATCTTTTTACCTTTTCAAACCTGTTTCAGCCTAATTTCTTTAAAGAGGGTCTTGCGACCTATACCGAAACATCCTGGTTCAACGACACGGGGCGCGGCCAAAGTGCTTTTTACGAAATGATAATGCGAACAGAAGTCGCATCCGGCTTGATGCCGCTGGGAAAGGTTCAGCAATCAACTCGTGATTGGCCTCTTAACAAAGCATATAGCTATGGCGTTCCATTTTATCAGTTTCTTGATGATCGCTACGGCCGAGACACAATAAACTCTTACGTGCACACGACAAGCGGGCAGCTCATCCCCTTTGTCGTTGACCGACCCGCTCGACACAATACAGATACGAATGGCTTAGAGCAGCTATGGATGGAATATCTGCTTTGGCTTCAGGAACGCTACCTAAAACAAGTAGCGCAACTTACAGACTCTGCGACCGAGTATAACAAGCTTACCTCAACTGGCTATTTTAATAGCAGCCCGAAAGTCGATAACGGTGGCAATGTTTTTTACGTCGCGTTCGATCCCTTTGGCCCGACCTTTATCACTCGCATTAACAACAAGGGAGAACAGCAACAAATTGTCCGCGCCAGATCAGACGCTAAGATTCTGGAAGTCGATGAGGAGAGCATCTGGTATGTGCAATCTTCGCCTTGCACTCATTCGATCGATAGCTCGGAACTCTATCGCTATGATTTTGCCACGCAATCCAGCGAGAAGATCAGCTCTTGCGCGCATTACGTAAACGGAGTGGCTCATCAGGACAAGTTCGTATTGGTGAAGGCGGTAAACGCCAGAA
>DAITOW010000139.1:0-7002 GCA_036833965.1 Oleiphilaceae bacterium | reverse complement strand
CGGAGAGGTTGAGCATAGTTATTTTTATGAAGCCGTTATGCATAGCCATGCACGGCTGACTTACAATCAGGTAGGAACAATCCTAGATGAACCGGATACCTCAGAAGGTATTCAGTTGTGTGAGGACTTTGCTGAGCGATTGCCGCAAATCTACGATTTATATGCGCTCTACACAGCCTTGCGTGCGAGACGCACAGAGCGCGGGGCGATTGATTTCGAGACAGTCGAAACGCAGATAATTTTTGGCGAAGAGCGGAAAATAGAAGCGATCGTTCCGCGAGAGCGTAATGATGCGCACAAAATTATCGAAGAATGTATGTTGTGTGCCAATGTGGCCACGGCCGAGTTTTTGATTGCTGAGAAATTACCGGCTCTTTATCGGGTGCACGAAGGTCCGGGCGAAGAAAAGCTTACCAATCTGCGCGCATTTTTGTCGGAACTGGGTCTGCAGCTATATGGTGGGGAGAATCCTGCACCTTCTGACTATCAGAACCTATTCAAGGAAATTGATGAGCGCCCCGACTTCAGCGTTATTCAAACCATGATGCTGCGCTCGATGAGTCAAGCGGTTTACAGTCCTGAGGAAAAAGGGCACTTTGGTCTGGCCTACGATCACTATGCGCATTTCACTTCACCCATCCGCCGCTATCCTGATTTATTGGTGCACCGCGCCATCAAGTCGGTTATCTACAGTGGTCGGGCGAGCCAGCAGGTTCGCCGTCATCCTGAGCAGCAGCCCGGCAAGCATCGTTATCCTTATGATTTTGAACGTGTTGTTCACCTGGGCGAGCATTGTTCGATGGCTGAGCGCCGAGCTGATGATGCGACACGGGATGTGACCAACTGGCTGAAGTGTGAGTATTTACAGCAGCATCTTGGTGAAACCTTTGATGGCTTGATCACTGCAGTGACTGCGTTCGGCTTCTTTGTTGAACTGGCGGATTTGTATGTCGAAGGTCTTGTCCACGTAGCAACGCTGGAAGGTGACTTTTATCAGTTTGATAAGCAAAAGCAGCGTTTGACAGGTGAGAGAAGTGGCAAGCGCTTTGGTCTGGGTGATTCTGTGGTGGTTCAGGTAGCCGCGATCAATCTTGAGGATCGAAAAATTGATTTGATTCTTATGAGTCAGGGCAGGTCATACAAGGCGCGCAAAGGCCATTCTGCTGGTATTGAGGCTAACGAAAAGGGCAAGAAAGGGCGTTCAGGGCGGCGCGATAAAGGCTCTTCTGGGCAGGGCGCCGGTGTCTACGGTGCATCAAAGCCAGGCTCAAACTCAAAAAAATCAACGGGTAAAGGCGGTAAGTCCGGTTTTGAGGCGGCGTCCGGTAAAACGCGAGGAAAAGCCAAACCTACAAATAAATCGGAACCACGTTCGAACCAGGGTAAAAGCAAGAGCAAAAGCGCACCCTTGAAGGTTGGTAAGGATCTGGTGGCGCCAGCTTTACCGGTGAAGCAGGAGGTGTCATTGCACGATAGTTCTGCGCCAAGACGGAGAGCGAAATTGCATCCCGTACGTCAGAAAAAGAAAGATCCTGAGGAATCCCAAGGGTAAGTCGCATGAGTAAGTTAGATACTGTTTTCGGAATTCACGCCGTCGAGTCTCTGCTTTCCAAAGATCCGGCGCGTATAGAGCGACTTATTGTCATGAAGGGGCGCGATGATCGACGATTGCAGGGATTGTTGCAGATCGCAGCAGAGCACAATATTCCTTATACACTGAGTGTACGCAGAGAGCTTGATGATTTGGTGCGAGGCCGTCATCAAGGGGTTGTGGCTCTCGTTGAACCTACCTCGGAGCTAAATGAAAACGATTTGGATGCGCTCCTGGATGAGCTTGATGAACCTCCGTTTTTATTGATTCTGGATTCGGTGACTGATCCGCATAACCTCGGCGCGTGTTTGCGTTCAGCGGATGCGGCAGGTGTTCATGCGGTGATTACGCCAAAAGATAAGGCGGCTCCGCTGAATGCCGTGGCACGAAATGTTGCATCGGGAGCGGCAGAAAGCGTGCCGCTTGTTAGGGTGACAAATCTGGCGAGAACCATGCGAGCTTTGCAAGAGCGAGGCATCTGGATCAACGGTGCTGCCGGAGAGGGTGAAAGCACGATCTATCAAGTAGATTTTAAAGGCCCTATGGCGATTGCCATGGGAGCAGAGGGCAGCGGTTTGCGCCGTTTGACGCGCGAACACTGTGACCAGTTGACCAAGATACCAATGGCTGGATCTGTGAGTAGTTTGAATGTTTCGGTCGCGACAGGGGTGTTTCTATTTGAAGCGCTCAGGCAGAGATCTTCGCTTAAATAGTAAGTATCTTGCATTGAATGGTGGTGAAATTGCGCGAAGTTGCGAGGTTTCAGATTCTGGATAATAAGTAAGAGGGGCTGAATTTGAGGGTGATCGGATTTTTATCTGCGTTGATGTGGAGCATGCTGGCCCTCGCAACGAGCGTCAGTGATATGAGCAACGCAGTTGTGGATGAGTCCAGTACACTCTTGCACCGGTTTGCCGAGTGGTATGCCGGGGCAACCAGTGACGCGCTTTTTCATATCGGTGATACCGCTGTCTCGCTTATGGATCTGATCTGGGTGGCGGCTGTCATGTTTGGGGCCGTGCTCGTGTCTTCGGCAATAAGGCGATTTTTGAATCGCCTTCCCATGAAACATGCAAGCTTTTCAGCTTCAGGGATGTTTACCCTGGGTCGTCTAATCCACTACGTGATTCTGTTGGTCGCCGTCCTGATCAGCTTTGGACTGCTGGGTATCGACTTTACCAAGTTAGCCATCGTCGCAGGTGCGCTCAGTGTCGGTATCGGTTTTGGCTTGCAATCGATCTTCAATAACTTTATCTCAGGCTTGATTCTTTTATTTGAGCGGCCAATGCGTGTGGGTGATTTGATTGAACTGGATTCCGGTACAAGAGGTCGGGTAAAGGCGATTAATGTTCGGAGCACTCAAATCACTACCTGGGATAATATCGATATCATGGTGCCGAATTCGGAGTTTATTTCGGGGCGTGTGGTTAATTACACCCTGAGTGACGATAGTCGACGTTTACATATCCCGTTTGGCGTGGCCTATGGTACCGATAAGGACTTGGTCAAAAAGGCCGTGATTGAGGCGGCTCTGGAGATTCCAAGCACGCTTAATCATGGAGAGTACAAGCCGGATGTTTGGCTCATTAATTTCGGTGACAGTAGTCTCGATTTCGAATTGGTTGTGTGGGTAAAGGGGAATCAGCTTCCCGCGGATAAGCACCCGGTGGGGATGTACCTCTGGGAAATTGAAACCAAGCTTGCGGAATATGGCATCGAGATTCCTTTCCCGCAGCGTGACTTACGATTCCGGTCTGTAGACGAGCAAGTCGGCAAGCTCCTTGGCGGGCAGACAGCAAATAATGCGCGCTAGATCTAGATCCCTACGCGCAGCTATTTATTGACCAGTATTTCCTTATATTTGCGCATCAGGATCAGCATGATCATGCTAGCTAAACGCTGATAGATGTCACTCATATGCGCTTTATTGGGTAGAGTGTCGCGCAATATATTCTGGACATGAGTGAATCTGTCCTGCTGCTTCTCTTGCGTTTCTAACGCGCGCATTACAGCTTTCATGACGCCGCTATAGTCATCACTTCCCAATTCAAGGATAAGAGCTTCCGCATGTTGTTCCAGTTCATCGATGGACATGCTTTTTAACGATGCCACCAGTTCTGACTCTGAGAGGCGCAGAATATCCTGTGTTGATAAATTAGCCATTCGAAAATCTCTTGGTTTGGGTTTTTGTTACCGGACTCTTGTCTCAGGTTCTTGTGGCAGGGGCTTTTGCCACAGAGCTAGGTGACTCGTTCAATTGAGTGGAATTTTCCCTCTTCATTAAACTGAATAACAAAGCTTCCCTGGACGCCTTCTCTGCTGGTAAACCGGCTGAGAATGTTCGCCGGAAATTGCACGCTACGCCCGTCCCTGCTTCTGGCTCTTACAATATGTGCCTGTCCACGATAAAGGCGTAGCCACTCGTCTGCAGGAATATTTAAATCAATAATCAGAGCTTGCATGCGTTATTAAACGTGTCTGACAAACCAGTAGCGTTCCCAGAACAGCAAAACCTTTTCCGGATATTTTGTGCGTCCGAGACTGCCATTATAGCGCGCAAGAGCGCGGATAAGATTTCCTTTTTCCCGGTCAAGGTAGTGCTTCAGAATCGTACAGCCGTAGCGCAGGTTCGTTGCCATGTCCATCAGGTTGTCATCAGGTCGGCCGATTTCGTTTTTCCAAAACGGCATGACCTGCATCAGGCCTTGGGCTCCTACAACCGAAATTGCAAAGCGGTTAAATGCGCTTTCTACATGGATGACGGACAAAACCAGTTCAGGCTCCAGATCCGCGCGCTTGGCCTCGGCATGAACCATTTTCAGAAACTCCACTCGCTCGGCCGGATTTTTAATGTAGCGGCTCAAGCGACTGGACATGTCGACCAGCCATACCTCTGCGTCAAAACGATCAATGAAGCTGCTGGCATCATTCACCGTTTCGCGCAGTATTTCGGCCAGCTCCGCATCCGGTTGCTGTGTTGCTAATCCCTGTGTTGGCAGCAAAAGCGAACCCAACACAAGTGCGATGCTGGCGATGCGTTTAGGCAATGCCAAGTTGCTTACAGATTTCATCGACTGCATTCTCTACCGAGAACTCCTGATTATCACTGTCTGTTCTACCTTTGTATTCAAGGGTGCCATTTTTCAGACCCCGATCGCTGATGACCACCCTGTGAGGTACGCCGATCAGCTCCATGTCGGCAAACTTGACGCCTGGACGCTCGTTCCGGTCATCCATCAGAACGTCAATGCCTTTGCTCTGCAGCGCTTGATAAAGCTCTTCAGCCTTGTTCGCTACTTCTTCTGACTTGTGCATATTGAGCGGGATGAGCGCTAGCTGGAATGGTGCCATTGCTGCGGGCCAGATAATGCCGTTGTCGTCATGATTTTGTTCAATGGCTGCAGCAACAATACGTGAGACCCCTATGCCATAGCAGCCCATCTCCATAATCTTTGCCTTGCCATTTTCGTCGAGCACAGAGGCATTCATCGCAGAACTGTATTTATCTCCCAGCTTGAAGATGTGGCCAACTTCAATGCCTCGTTTGATGGTAAGTACGCCTTGTCCATCCGGACTTGCATCGCCCTCGACAACGTTTCGCAGGTCGGCGGTTTCGCCGAGCGCCTGATCGCGCTCCCAGTTACAGCCTGTTAGATGGAAACCGGTTTTATTTGCGCCAGAGCAGAAGTCTGCAACATGAGCCGCGCTATAGTCAGTGATGGTACGGATGTTTAAACCAATGGGGCCCAGCGAGCCAACTTTTGCGCCCAGTTCTGCTTCAATTCGATCTTCCGGAGCAAGCTGAAGAGGTGATGCTACACCCTCAATTTTTTCTGCTTTTATCTCATTCAGTTCATGATCCCCACGCAGAACAAGAGCGATTAGTGGAGCGGTTTCGTCTTCGCTCGCTTCGCCCAGAACGATGAGGGTTTTTAGGCATTGGTTCGCTTCAATCGATAAAAACTCCGCAACGTCGGCAATGCTGTGTTTTTCAGGCGTGGCGACTTCTGTCATCTCTTGCGCTGGTTTGTCCCTTTCGCCGGCCGGCGCCACTGCTTCTGCCTTTTCGATGTTGGCGGCGTATTGGCCTTCGGTCGAAAACGCGATGTCGTCTTCACCGGAGCTTGCGAGTACGTGGAACTCATGAGATGAGCTGCCACCGATGCTGCCGGAATCTGCCTGAACGGGTCTGAAATCCAAACCCAGACGCTCGAAAATCCTTACATAGGCATCGTGCATGATTTGATAGGTTTCATCCAGCGACTCTCTATTGATGTGGAAAGAGTACGCGTCTTTCATTATGAACTCCCGCGCACGCATCACGCCAAAGCGCGGTCTACGCTCATCACGGAATTTTGTCTGGATCTGGTAAAAGTTTGCTGGCAATTGTTTATAGCTTTTCAGTTCATCGCGAATAATGGCTGTCACGACCTCTTCATGGGTTGGTCCCAGACAAAAATCTCGCTCATGACGATCTTTGATACGCAGCAGCTCTCCGCCATACTGTTGCCAGCGGCCCGATTCTTCCCAAAGTTCAGCAGGTTGAACAACAGGCATTAAAAGCTCTTGCGCGCCCGCTCGATCCATTTCCTCTCGCACAATGTTCTCGACCTTGCGCAGAACACGGAGGCCCATAGGTAGCCAGTTGTACAGGCCTGCAGCGAGTTTGCGAATAAGTCCGGCACGGAGCATCAATTGATGGCTGATGACTTCCGCATCGGATGGGGTTTCTTTTTGGGTTGCGATAAGAAAACGGCTGGCACGCATTTGCGATGAGAGTCCTATGGTAAGTCTATTTTGAGGCGCTTTTCATCTCTTGGAAGAAAGCACCACCATGCATATTAAGAACCTTATTTTAAAGAGCCTTGGTTTAATCGTATAGTCTAGTTTTGGTTTAGTTTGGAGGAAGTAGATGGCTTTGCAGGCAAAACAGGTGCAGGAGTTGATCCGTAGCTGGATTCCTATGGCTGAAGATATTGATTTGCGGGTCGAAAACATCAGTGATCACTCCTCGCTGGTGCGTATTCCCTTCGATAATAAAAACAAGCGCCCGGGTGGTAGTGTCTCCGGTCCGGTGCTAATGGCAGCGGGGGATACAGCAATGTATGCGGCCATACTGGGTGCGCTTGGCGAAGTGGCAATGGCCGTCACCAGCAATCTTAATATCAATTTTATGCAGCGCCCCGGTGAGGTAGATATTTTGGCAGAGGGGAAAATTCTTAAATTGGGCAAACGAATAGCCTATTGCGAGGTGGAGATCTATACCTCGGAATCGAGAGAGCTTGTTGCGCATGTGACGGGAAGTTACGCGCTGCCACCGAAGGCTTGAACTGATTGTGCTGGTTTGGGCGTGTTCAGCGTTAAACGTTTGACTTATCGTCCAATGCGCGGGATTAGAGGGTCTATGTCTT
>DAITOW010000138.1:0-7024 GCA_036833965.1 Oleiphilaceae bacterium | reverse complement strand
CTTTTAATTTGTAACTATACTAAGAGCAAATTTTGAACGGATTCCAGCTACATGCATCTTGTTAAATGGGCAGTTCTACTTGCGACTTTTTGGCTGTTGCTTTCGGGCATTTACCAGCCTTTGATCCTTGGCTTTGGTGTAGCCTCGGTATTCATAGTCGTTCTACTGCTAAAACGGATGGACGATGCTGATGCCGAACAAAAACGCGCAGCTTCCGGCGTCAGAATGCTCCGCTATGTGGCCTGGCTAATCGGCCAAATCATCTCCTCGAGCATCCATGTGACCAAGCTGGTCTGGAGCAACCCAAAAAACCTTTCACCATCCCTAGCAAAAGTCTCTGTAAAGGAAGTACCTGAGAAGGTCAGGGTTTTGTACGCCAATTCCATCACCCTAACCCCTGGCACGCTAAGCGTTGACCTCAAAGACGATGAGATCACTGTTCACGCATTACAGCAGCAAAGCATCGAAGAACTGCAAAAAGGTGAGATGGAAAACAAAATCACAAGCATCTGGGGCAAGAAAGATTCATGAGCATCATGGCAGCTGTTTGCATTGCAATTCTTGTAGTCATGGGTCTGGCTCTGGCTCGAGCTTTCAGCGCGCCTACCGTTTATGACCGCATTCTTGGTGTAAATATGTTTGGCACTAAAACTGTTTTGTTCATTGCTGCGATTGGCTTTCTGACCGGTCGACCTGATTTCTTGGACATCGCAATCGTATACGCACTCATTAATTTTATTGGCATGGTCGCGGTACTCCGCTTTTTTGAGTACACAGCACCCTTAGAATAAAAACGAGCCCAAGGACAAGATTTGATCGCTCTAGACTTTATAAGTAGCGCCCTTCTCATGATTGGCGTGTTTTTCGGACTGACCGGCGCAATCGGGCTTTTCCGCTTTCCGGATTTCTTCACGCGCGTCCACGCCGCGAGTGTGACTGATTCTGTGTCGGCCATATTTATTCTGGGTGGACTCGCGATTCACGCCGGCTTTACGCTCATTACCGTCAAGCTGCTATTTATTCTGGTATTTCTTTTATTGACCGCACCAACCGCTTCTCATGCGCTTGCCAAATCGGCCAGACACGGTGGTTTGTTGACGCTAGCCGAGAAGGCGCACTCAAAAAGCGGGGGGCGTGACTAATGGAGCTATTAATCGATTTAGTATTACTCGGCATGCTCGCGTTAACCGCAATCCGGATTATTTTTCTCAAGGATCTTTTCGCGGTCGTGATGCTTTTCGGCATTTACAGTTTTCTTTCTGCTTTGATCTTCGTCAGTCTTGATGCTGTGGATGTTGCCTTCACCGAGGCCTCTGTAGGTGCCGGAATTTCCACAGTACTCATGCTAGGCACGCTCGCATTAACCGGGCGCAAAGAGAAATCAAGTTCCCGACCATCCCTACTGCCTCTTGTAGTTGTGTTTGTAACCGGCGCTGTTCTTGTCTATGGGACATTGGACATGCCTCCCTTTGGTGATCCGGACAACCCGGTTCATCAACATGTCGCGCCCCGTTACATCGAGCAGTCGCCCACTGAAGTCGGTCTCCCGAATATGGTCACGTCAGTGCTTGCCAGCTATCGGGGTTTCGATACTCTTGGCGAGACAGTCGTAGTGTTTTCAGCAATGATCGGGGTCATTGCCCTGCTTGGCGTTCGCCGGGAAGAACGCGCTCCTGAGGCCGGACTGATGTCGCATACCGTTCTTCGGGTCGTCGCAAAAATATGCATTCCTTTTATTATTCTGTTCGCGCTTTATGTTCAATTTCATGGCGATTTCGGTCCCGGAGGAGGATTTCAGGCAGGCGTAATCGCCGCTGCCGCATTCATCCTCTACGCCCTCGTCTTTGGTTTAAGGATGTCGTTCAAAGTAATCGAACCGCGTTTTTTGATGATTCTTGCACCACTTGGCGTGCTGTTGTACGCATCCGTAGGGTTAGTGAGCATGCTCAATGGCGGGAATTTCCTGGACTACAACGTTCTTGCAAGCGATCCCGTTGCTGGCCAACACATTGGTATTATCGTGATTGAACTGGGGGTTGGACTAACGGTGTTTGCGGTAATGCTGAGTATTTTTTACGCCTTCGCTAGCCAGGCTGAGGGGTCAAACATCAAATGAGCTTACTGTTCGATCATTACAATTATTGGATCGTAATTTTCCTGATGATGTCCGGGTTTTACATTGTCATCTCCGCCAACAATCTGGTTAAAAAAGTTGTAGGTCTGAATATTTTTCAGACCTCTGTATTCATGCTCTATATATCGATGGGTAAAGTTTCCGGAGGCTCCGCCCCTATCGTGGCCGAAGGCATTGAGGTCTACTCAAACCCACTACCTCACGTTTTGATACTCACTGCCATTGTGGTTGGTGTTGCAACAACTTCGGTCGGCCTGTCCTTAATTGTTCGGATAAAAAGGGCTTACGGAACCGTCGAGGAAAACGAGTTTAAAGACCAGGATGACGTTATCTGATGCTTGTTGAACACCTTCCAGTACTACCAGTACTGCTTCCTTTAATCGCCGCGCCGATTGCGCTACTGACAGGTCGCGCGTCTCTTGCCTGGGCTTTGTCGACTGCCGTGAGCATTGCGGCTTTTTTCGTCGCGCTTAATCTTTTAAGTATCACCATGACCGATGGTGCAGTTCGATATGCTCTGGGCGGATGGGCTCCGCCATGGGGTATCGAAATGCGTATTGATACGGCGAGTTCTTTCGTGCTTTTAGCAGTTTCGGCAATATCCAGTCTCGTACTGATCTATGCTAAAAACAGCGTGGAAAGCGAGGTAAAGGCGGAGTTACATACGCTCTACTATACCGCTCACCTCTTATGCCTGGCTGGTTTGTCTGGAATTCTGATCACTGGCGATGCGTTTAACCTGTTTGTTTTCCTGGAGATTTCCTCTCTGGCGACCTATACCCTGGTCAGTCTTGCTTCTGACAGACGCTGTCTGACAGCTGCGTTTCGATATCTGGTTATGGGTACCATTGGTGCAACGTTTATTCTAATAGGTGTTGGCCTGCTCTATATGAAAACCGGCACGCTTAATATGCTGGATTTGGGCGAGCGCTTGCAGTCCCTGGAAACGAGTCGCACAGTCAATACCGGGCTCGCGTTTATCATGGTCGGTGTAGGCATCAAGCTGGCGCTCTTCCCCTTGCACATGTGGCTTCCGGGCGCTTACACGCATGCGCCCTCAGCGGTAACGGCGTTTCTGGCGGGCACTGCGACCAAGGTAGCCGTGTATGTGATGATCCGTTTCATTTACACGGTATTTGGTGCAGAACACGTCTTTGAAGAGATGAGTATGAGCTTCATACTTCTGATACTCGCAGTCGTCGGCATTTTCAAATGCTCATTCACTGCGGCAATTCAGAGTAACGTGAAAACGCTCCTCGCCTACAGCAGCGTAGCGCAAATAGGATATATCATTCTTGGTATCAGTCTCTTGAGCGCCACTGGTTTAACAGCAAGCCTTCTGCATATCTTCAACCATGCCTTGATGAAGGCAGCACTATTTATGGCCGTTGGCGCTGTGTTCTTGCGAGTTGGCAGTGTTGAAATCAGCGCGTTTAGAGGCTTGGGCAGAGCAATGCCCTGGACGATGGCCGGTTTCACAATTGCTGGCCTCAGCATTATCGGAGTACCCCTTACAGTCGGCTTTATTAGTAAGTGGTATCTCGTAGCTGGAGCGCTGGAGCAAGGGAATTGGCTGGTTGCATTTCTTGTTTTAATCGCCTCGTTATTCGCCGTTGTCTACATTGGCAGAATCCTTGAGGCAGCCTATTTTCAAAAATTACCTGAGGGCGCTAACAGCGCATCGATAAAAGAGGCGCCGCTTTTGATGCTAATTCCGATGTGGCTTTTAGTAATCGCAAATCTTTATTTCGGTATCGATACAGAGCTAACCATCAGTTCAGCGACAGCTGCAGCACAAACCCTGACCGAAGGATCGTCGTTAGCGGGAGGCTCTAACTAATGTTTTGGAGCCAACTCGAAGCGTCGACCCTAATTAACCTCGCGATCATCATTCCGCTGATCGGGGCATTTCTGGTTCTTTTAAGCGGCAAACTTCCTAACCTTCGCGAAGCCGTGTCGATCGCAACGGCAGCGGTTTTGTTCAGTGTTATAGCAGAAATCACGCAACGGACATTCGATAGCCAGTCGCTTGCCACAACCTGGGTCGAATTGTTTCCCGGACTGAGCCTCTCGTTTAACGTCGAACCATTAGGCGTCGTCTTTGCTCTGGTTGCCAGTGCCTTGTGGCCAATCACGACCATCTACGCCATTGGCTATATGCGTGGTCATAACGAAGAAAACCAAACCCGATTTTTCTTTTGCTTTGCGTTGGCGATCAGCTCAGTCATGGCAATCTGTTTTTCCGGAAACTTGCTGACACTATTTGTGTTTTACGAAGTACTCACACTATCAACTTATCCCCTTGTGACGCATGCAGGCAATGATGCAGCAAAACAAGGTGGGCGGATCTACCTGGGAATTCTTTTAAGCACCTCCATCGCATTTTTATTACTCGCAGTTCTTGGTACCTGGCAGGTTGCGGGTACCATTGAGTTCGTACCGGGCGGTGTATTTGATTCGAATAACGACGCCGCAATCCTGAGCATATTACTTGTGTTGTTCTGTTACGGCATCGGCAAAGCCGCACTTATGCCATTCCATAGATGGCTGCCTGCTGCGATGGTTGCACCAACACCCGTTAGCGCTCTATTGCACGCCGTCGCCGTCGTGAAAGCCGGAGTATTCAGTGTTCTGAAAGTTATCATCTACATCTTTGGTCTTGATCGTCTAAAAGAAATTCCGGCAACAGATCTAATGCTCTATATCGGCGCAACAACGGTGCTTCTGTCGTCCTGTATTGCTATGACAAAAGATAATTTAAAAGCTCGACTCGCTTATTCAACGGTCAGCCAACTTAGCTACATTACGGTTGGGGCTTTGCTTGCGTCGCCCATCGCAGCGGCGGGCGCCACGATGCACATTGCGACGCATGCAGTCGGAAAGATAACGCTTTTCTTTTGCGCAGGAGCCATCATGGTTGCCAGCCACAAGAAAAACATCAGCGAGATGGCTGGATTAGGTCGAACGATGCCCATTACGATGGCGGCGTTCGCGATAGGAGCCATCAGTATTATCGGATTGCCTCCCATGGCGGGCACCTGGAGTAAGTGGTATCTGACCATCGGTGCGCTTGAAGCCGACAAACTTGTGATTGTCGCGGTTCTTATGATCAGTTCGTTGTTGAATATAGCCTATCTACTGCCAATCCCGATCAAGGCATTTTTTAATCCCGTGAAGGAAAACACGCCCGCATGGTCCTGGAGTGAAACAAGGGAAGCTCCTCTGCCTTCCCTAATCGCATTGAGCTTAACATCCATTGCTTGTGTCGCGCTGTTCTTCTACCCGCAACCCCTGATCGAATTAGTTAATCTGATACCCGGCGTCTCAACATCGCAGGGAGGAAATTAAATGGACAACAATCACGAGCCACAAGGTTTCTTCGACAAACCCGAGAATGTCAGCAAGATGTTAAAAGTGTTCTATGTCATCTGCGGCTTGCTTGTATTAGCAGATTTCGTTGTACATCGACATATTTATCACGACTGGGAGAAGATACCCGCCTTTTATGCGATCTACGGTTTCGTTGGTTGTGTCGTGCTCGTTTTGATTGCCCGGGAAATGCGGAAAGTATTAATGCGCGGTGAGGACTATTACGATGAGTAGTATCACGATGCTGCCGCCTTTTGTCCCTCTTCTGCTAGGATCTCTGGCGGCCATTCTGCTCCGTGGCCACCTGCGAAGCATCGTTATGTTAGCCGCCCCGATTTGGGGAGCTTACCTGCTGTACGGTTTAGAAGAAGGCGTTTACTGGTCTTTCGAGTTTATGGGCTATTCTTTGGAGCCTGTTCGTGTCGACAAACTTAGCCTCATGTTTGGCTATTTATTTCACCTCGCCTCCTTTATTGCGGTTGTTTACGCGCTGCATTTAAAAGACACAGTGCAGCACGTTGCTGGACTAAGCTATGCGGCAAGCGCCGTCGGAGCCGTCTTTGCCGGCGATCTACTAACCCTGTTTGTCTTCTGGGAATTATTGGCGCTCACTTCTGTATTTCTGGTTTGGGCAAGACGCACGGAACGCGCGTATACATCGGGCATTCGTTATCTGATCATTCAGGTTTTGTCCGGAGTTATGCTACTCGCAGGTTTGCTGATGTTCGTGCATGCAGGCAACAGCCTGCGCTTTGAACATATTGGACTGGAACATTCGGGTCTTGCCGAAATTGGCGCCTGGTTAATCTTCCTCGCCTTCGGTATCAAGTGTGCGTTTCCGTTTGTCCATAACTGGTTAACAGATGCCTACCCGGAAGCAACTCCTACAGGCACCATTTTCCTTGCCTCATTTACAACCAAGGTCGCGGTGTATGCTTTTGCGCGCGGGTATCCGGGTACAGAGATTCTTATCTGGATTGGCGGCACAATGGCTTGCTTCCCGATTTTTTATGCGGTTATAGAAAATGATCTACGGCGTGTTCTTGCCTACAGCATGATTAACCAGATTGGTTTTATGATTGTTGGTGTTGGTATCGGTACAGCGCTTGCGCTAAATGGCGCTGTCGCGCATGCGTTTAACGATGTCATCTTTAAAGGCCTGCTTATGATGACCATGGGCGCGGTTTTGCATATGACAGGGCGAATGAACGGTTCCGATCTTGGCGGTCTCTACAAGAGCATGCCCAAAACCACGATCTTTTGTATTGTCGGTGCAGCGTCGATTTCCGCGTTTCCGTTATTTAGCGGTTTCGTATCAAAATCGATGATCATGAGCGCTGCAATCGCCGAAGGTTATGACATTATTTGGCTCCTGCTTCTTTTCGCCGCGGCTGGGGTATTCCACCATGCTGGAATAAAAATCCCCTACTTTGCCTTTTTCGCACACGACTCAGGCATTAGAACCTCAGAGCCACCGAAGAACATGCTATTCGCCATGGGGCTTGCGGCCACACTTTGTAT
>DAITOW010000137.1:0-7094 GCA_036833965.1 Oleiphilaceae bacterium | reverse complement strand
GATCTTGGTATCACCCTGATGCTCTTCACCATTGGCCTCAAGATCAACGTAAAGGACTTGATCGCCACAGAGGTTTGGGGATCGGCGCTGACACATATGGCGCTCTGGATGGCGGCCTGCTTCGTTATGAACGCCATCGCCGCGGCTCTGGGTTTACTCGTTTATGAGCTCACGGTGATGCAAACCGCTATTCTGATTTTTGCGATCAGTTTCAGCAGTACGGTTTGTGTTATCAAGGTTCTTGAGGAGGCGGGCGAGGTGCGCAGTCGTCAGGCCACGATTGCGATTGCCATTCTTATTATTCAGGATCTTGTCGCGGTTGCGTTTCTGGTGATTGCTACGGGCGAGTTGCCCAGTATCTGGGCTGCATTGCTATTGCTTTTGCCTCTGGGGCGACCTCTTCTGGACAAGGTGCTCTCAATGACCGGGCACGGAGAACTGTTGCCATTAGCTGGTTTGATGCTTGCGCTTGGCGCCTATGCCTTATTTGACCTGGTTCAGGTAAAAGGTGATTTTGGTGCGCTCATCGTTGGCATGATCGTGGCTACGAGTCCGAAATCAAGTGAGCTGTACAAGTCACTGATTGGCTTTAAGGATATCTTTCTTATTGCTTTCTTTTTAAGTATTGGTTTGAGCGCGTTGCCTGATTTGCACATGTTCTCTCTCGCTACTTTGTTGCTGTTAATCTTACCGATCAAGTTCCTGCTTTTTTATGTTGTTCTTTCAGTGTTCGCGTTTCGCGCTAGAACGGCTTTCCTTTCGGCGCTGCTTCTTGCCAACTACAGCGAGTTTGGGCTGATTGTCGTCGCGCTGAGCGTTGAAGAAGGATTACTGGATCACACCTGGCTGGTTGTACTGGCGATTACCGCAGCGCAGTCTTTCGTGATTACTTCGCTGATGTATAAAAAGGCGCATGTGTTTTATGCTCGGCTCTCCCATTTTTTGCTGCGTTTCCAGCGTCAGAAGGCCACACAAGCAAGTCATATCAAACTTATTCCTGATGCGTCTGTTCTCGTGATTGGTATGGGGCGCGTAGGGCGAGGGGTTTACGAATCGCTTAAGGACCAAGGTATTGATGATGTCTGGGGTATTGAGGTAGATAAAAAGCGTACGCAATACCTGATTGATGAAGGCATAGACAATGTCGTTCACGGCGATGCGGATGACTGCGAGTTCTGGGAAGCCCAAGGGATAAAAGACTCCAATACCAAGTTGGTGATGCTTGCGACACCTAATGTCGACGAGATAGTGAATATCATTCAACAGCTCCGTCTTGTGGGTTATGAGGGACGAATAGCCGCGGTTGCACAACACGATGATGAGCGAGAATTGTTATTGAAGCAGGGAGCCGATGTCGCATTCAACTACTTCCAGGAGGTAGGGCATGGTTTTGCAGAGGAAAGTAAGCATCTTCTTGTGTAGAGCAGTTCTTGCTCTTGTTCTCTCCTGTCTCGCCGCTAACGGTTTTGCGGTGGAAAGCTTCAGGGTAGCAAGCCTGAATGCCGAATGGCTTTGGACACCTAACGATGGGCGTGTTGACGGCTCTCGCTTTAACAAAGGAGATATGTCGACGGCGGCATATAAGAAGGAACTCGGATTTTATGCTGCATCGATCAAAGAGCACAGGGTCGAGTTGCTCGCGCTTTCTGAAATTGAAAGCGAACTCGTTGCTGAAGATTTGGCGAACCTACTTGGTGATTCATGGCTGGTTAGTTTTCGTCAGGGCCGGGACACAGCAACCGGTCAGGATGTGGCCATTCTGTCAAAGATTGGTGTGCGCAAGAACGTAACAGACTTCGGGTTTCCGGCGGGCGAAGTTGACGGTTTTAAACCCAAGCGGTTATCTAAAGTCGTCGGTCTGGTTCTTGAGGTTGAGGGTCGTCAACTCGGCGTGGCGACCAGTCATTTTTTATCCAAGCGGAAAGAATCTCCCAAAAAGGCTGCGCAGCGTCTGATGCAGGCAAAAGCGCTCATAAAGGCTCATGACTCTTTCGGGCCATTGGATGCCGCCATACTGATGGGGGATTTTAATGATTATCGATCTTCTCCGGTGCTAAAAACAATGGAGCGTGAGGCTAATATGAAAAATGTCCTTGTAGACTGTCAGAGCGAGGATATTAAAGAGAACAAGCGCTATATGATTGACCACATTCTTTTTCGGGGCTTGAGTTGTGTGAATGTATTTACGGTGGATACACAGGAATTCTCCGACCACCCGATGGTGATCGCAGAATTTGAGTTTGCTGACTAGGCTTTCGCGTCTTCTACCTGCTGGGCCTGTATCGCCGTGAGTGCAATTGTATAGATGATATCGTCCACCAATGCGCCACGAGAAAGGTCATTGACCGGTTTGTTCAAGCCCTGAAGCATTGGCCCCATACTCACCACATTTGCACTGCGCTGAACAGCCTTGTAGGTTGTGTTGCCAGTGTTTAGGTCCGGGAATATAAATACTGTTGCCTGGCCGGCGACCGGGCTTCCTGGCGCCTTCTTGGCGGCAACACTCTCAATCGCAGCCGCGTCATATTGCAGCGGGCCGTCGATCAATAAGTCCGGTCGTTCTGCCTTGGCAATTTCTGTCGCTTTACGAACCTTTTCTACATCTGCACCAGAGCCACTTGAACCGGTGCTGTAGCTTATCATGGCGACTTTGGGCTCGATTCCGAAAGCGCGAGCGGAATCAGCACTCTGGATTGCGATGTCTGCAAGCTCTTCTGCATTGGGTTCGGGGTTGATGGCGCAGTCTCCGTAGACAAGGACCTGCTCAGGGAGGCACATAAAAAAGATAGACGAAACGATCTTGGCAGCCGGACTGGTCTTAATTAGTTGAAGAGCAGGGCGGACGGTGTTCGCGGTGGTATGCACCGCGCCGGAGACCAAACCATCTACTTCATCCAGAGCGACCATCATGGTGGCGAGCACCACGTTATCCTCCAGTTGTGCGCGAGCCATGTCGGGCGCCAGTCCTTTGTGCTTTCGCAGTTCAACCATTTTCTCGACGTAGTTTTCACGTACTTCTTCGGGGTTGATGATCTGGATGTCCGGATGAAATTGCAGCCCTTGTGCCTGCGCAACGGCTTTAATCTCGTCAGGGTCACCAATCATCACGCAATCGGCAATACCACGTTCCTGACAGGCAATCGCCGCTGCCACCGTGCGCGGTTCATTTCCTTCCGGAAGCACGATTCGCTTGTTTGCAGCTTGCGACTTAACAGTCAGCATGTGTCTGAAGGCTGGTGGGGAGAGTCTGGTCTTGCGCTCTTTTTCACAGATTGTCTCTAACCATTCAAGATCTAGATATTCGGACACCATACTGACAACACGCTGCATTCGAGCCTCATCATCGCTTTGTACAACCCGGTTCAAATTAGAGAGGGCGGTCGCGGTGGCAAAGGTATCAAGCTCAGTGGATAAAAGCGGCAAGCCGGCTCTTAATGCGGGCCCGCACAAGGTGTAGATGTGGTTGTTGACAGAGTCATCACCGGTTAACAATATGCCGGCCAATGGCGTGCCTGCGACGCTTGCCATGCATGCAGCAAGAATTGCATCGCTTCGATCTGAGGGAGTGACCACAAGAGCGCCAGGTACCAGTCTCGGGACGATATTGTCTATCGTTTTCGCCGCGATCACGATTTCCTGAATCCGGCGGGTTTCGTGTTCTCCGGAGCTGATTGTGTTCACGCTCAGAGAGTGCTGCAAATCTGACACGCGGGGCGCCGAGAGTTCCTTCAAGTATGGTACTGCGCCGATTAAACGAAAGTTATCCGTGAAGATTGGTAAGTCAGAATATGCGGCAAGACGAGCGGAGAAATCATCAGCTTCGATGTCACAGACTTTATTCAAGATTACGCCGAGTACATCAGGGTCTTCACTGCCATCGTACAATGAAGCAGAAACCTTCAAAAGCTTGTTCAATGCGTCCGCGTCCCGTCCTTGAGGATCCGAGACAAGAATGACCTGCGCATCAAGGTTGCGCGCAATCTCTATATTAAGGCGAGCGATGTAGGCCTGGGAGCGATCGTTTGGGATGCCCTCAACAACGACCACATCGCAGTTCTCTGAGGCGATCTGGAAGTTGGCAATAACGCGCTCCATCAGCAGATCGCCCTTGTTTTCACTCATCAGCGTTTGCGCTTCCGGCAGCGAAATTGTTTGCGCAGAACTTGCCTTATTCAACATGCGGGCAAAGTCTTTGGAATTGTCAGGATGACTCAACTGGTAGTCGATGGGTTGGTAAACGCCCACCCGGACACCGATACGCTCCAGGGCATAAGTCAGGCCGTAAGTAATGGATGTGAGGCCAGACTGAACGTTAGTCGGGGTGAGAAAAAAAGCTTTGCTCATTATTCGTTTCCTTACACGTCGGCACAAAGCGCTGCGCTTTGAGATGCGATCATCCATTCTTCGTCTGTTTTGACAACAAAGATAGGCAAACTATCTGATCGATGAATTGGTTCAATATCCGCTGCTGCGGAGGTATTTTTACTCTCATCAAGAGAGAAGCCAAGCCCTCTAAGCAGCGCAATTGTTTTGGCGCGAATATTGTTCGCGTTTTCCCCGATTCCGCCGGTGAAAATCAGGCCATCTAATCGCTCAAGGGAAATGCGCATTCCTGCGATATATTTTGCCAGGCGGAAGCAGAACAGTTCGATTGCGAGAGCAGCGTCAGAATTTCCCTCTGCGGCAGCGGCCTCAAGCGTCCGCATGTCGTTGGAAATGCCGGAGATGCCAAGCAGCCCGCTTTCCTTGTTTAGCAGTGTATCAATCTGCTCACCTGTATAACCTTGCCGCAAGAGATAGGCAAAGATGCCCGGATCAATATCGCCGCTGCGAGTGCCCATCACCAAACCTTCCAAAGGAGTCATGCCCATACTTGTATCTACACTGCGGCCGCGCTCAATCGCACACACGCTTGCGCCGTTTCCCAGGTGCGCGCTAATAAAGCTACATTGTTCCGGGGCCTTGTTTAGAAAGGATGCGGCCGCCTGCACAACAAACTGGTGGCTAGTACCGTGGAAGCCGTAACGGCGAACAGCAAGCTCGTCATAGAGGGCTTTTGGAAGCGCGTAACGGAATGCTCGAGCGGGCATTGTCTGGTGAAACGCAGTGTCAAAAACTGCAACCTGCGCGACTTCTGGAAATGCCTCAGATAACAGCTCAATCCCCATAATATTGGCCGGATTATGCAGCGGAGCTAATGGCGTGCATTCGCGTATAGCTTGCAAGACTTCGGGGTCGATGATACTTGCCTGACTAAAGTGTTCACCCCCATGCACAACGCGATGTCCTACGGCGATTAGCTGCGCCGCGAGTTCAAAGTGTGTGCTTAATTGCGCAAGAATATGCTCGATTGCCACTTTATGGTCGGCATTGCTTATAGACACTTTCTCATTATTGAAGCCATGACCAGCCAGTTTTACCAACGCGTTCGTACTTCCGAGCGCCTCGGCTAAACCGGTGACAAGCGGCTCCCTGTTGTCGAGTTGGTAGAGAGCAAATTTGAGCGAGGAGCTACCGCAATTTATAACTAAAACTTTCTTGTGTGAGGTAGAAATGACTGTGTCCTTATTATTCAGAGAAACATATTAATTTCTAGAAGCTCTCGGCTTGCATTGCAAGAGCGGAGCATTCGTAATACGTATCGTTTATTACTTGCGAGTTCAAACCCAAGTCTGTGAGTTTATCCCATTCGATCTCGTCAACGCGCCCCTGTTCAAAAAGTAATGTGGTGCTAAGGACCAGGCCTTGTTCACCTGATCGGTCGACAAGCGTTGCGCGCACAGTGTCTGTGAGGGGTAATTGTTCAACGATCTGTTCAATTGGTGTGTCGAAAAACGCGTCAAGGCTGCTTAACAGTCCGGAAGTATAAAACTCGGTCGGTAGGTCTGCGTTAAGAAGTTGTGCCAGCTTTTCGCAGGTCATTGCGCGCACGATTGCAACGTACTGCAAAGCGTCGGGTTTGTTGTCCAGTTTGCTGAGCGCCATCAGGCTTGCCAAACTGCGGACTCGATTTAGACCAAGCAGGGCAACGGCGGAATTGATGGAGTCGATTTCCTTGCTGCGACGATATGCAGCGGAGTTGATCAGGCGTAGCAGCTTGTAACTGATGACAGGGTCTTGCGAAATAATGCCGCCGACCTTCGCGACGTCAGTATTCGGGTCCTGAAGTTCGGCAACCAGACTGAGAACAGCGATCTGGTTTGTGGCGAGTTTTTTTCCGGTAATTAGCTCCGGTGTTGCCAGAAAATATCCCTGAAAGAGTTCGAACCCCATTTCCTTGCACATCCGGAATTGCTCATGTGTTTCTACCTTTTCGGCGAGTAGTCGAACATCATACGATTTAAGGTATTCAACATTGTTGCGAATGTCATCGATGGACTGTCCCAGGATCTCGATTTTGACGATGTCGATGTAGGGTAACAAAGGCTTGTAATCCGGTGCGGTGATCACATCATCCAGCGCAAGCGTGTATCCCTGTCGTTTAAGTTCTGCAACGCGCTCTATGAAGACGGGGGTAATTTCTACGTTTTCCAAAATCTCAATCACAATAGATTTTGGTTCAAAAATCGGGCGTTCCATCAGTAGTTCGCCGGAGAAGTTGACGAATGCAGGTGCTCCGCCAGTTACATATTCCAGGTCGCTCTCTGTAAACAGGTTTAGCAGTAGATTAGACGTTGCACTGAGATCGCAGACTACATTTGCCTGATTCTGATCGCTGTCGCGAAACAGTAGTTCGTAGGCATGTATTTCCTTGTCGGCATCGTATATCGGTTGGCGTGCCAACAGCACATCGGATTTTTGCATAAGAGGCTTATTTATCCGCAACAGTGTTTCAATACGGAAAAACTAATTGTTTAAAGTTTGGGATGCTATAAGTGTAGCCGACCTTTTTGCTGCTTGAAGCTGGATCGTTGAAAAAATGAATTTCTCTAAGAGAGCGGAAGAACAGGTGAATTAAACAGGCTTTACGAACGCGACATGTCGATAGCTCGACATCGTTTGCTAGCGAGTGAATCCGGGATTGTACAAGAAAAAGAAGTGGCGTCCCCTAGGGGAGTCGAACCCCTGTTACCGCCGTGAAAGGGCGGTGTCCT
>DAITOW010000136.1:4864-7094 GCA_036833965.1 Oleiphilaceae bacterium | reverse complement strand
AAATACAGCGCGCAGTGGCGAAAGCGATTCGTGCAGCGCATAGATACAAGAAGGCCGGCTGCCATACCTTTCGGCACAGTTTTGCAACCAACCTGTTACGCAATGGCACGGATATACGAGCGATTCAGGAGATGCTCGGGCATAGTAATATCACCACAACACAGATTTATACGCATGTGGTTGGTATTCAGGAGCGGGGTGTCGTTAGCCCGATGGATCAGTAAGTGGTCTGAGAGTCGACTTTCTGCAAAGGATGCACTCGCAATTGGTTCAGGCGAAGTTGCTCCGGTTTGAACAGAAAGCGCAGCAGTATGTAGTAAATATCCAGATCAAAGTTAGTTTTACAGGCAGAGTCGATCGAATAGGGTTGGGGCGCTGATTGCGATTCTTGAGCGTGTAAAGCGCCTTCTGTGTTTAGGCTTGAATATCCGTGTTCGCGTAAGTCATCCTCGTTTTCAATTCTTCCAAAATAGCGCCATTGGTCGATGAGATGAAAGTGCTTGAATTCGGCATCTGCCGGGTCTTGCTCTTCAACCAGAACAGGCGTGTTGAATGGCCACATCATCAGTTGTTGCTGGCTCATCGCAACGTTTAATCTTGCATTGTAATCCTGAGGTGATTCAGCACCTTCACAAGCGCCAAAGCAGCGTTTTAGTTGCCGACGAAAGCAGGGGCTTCGGTCTTCCGGGTGTCCTTCAAGCCCCAGCAGTTTGAAACAAAGAAAGTAATCATCCGCGAGTTTTTCCAGTTTCTTACTCGCCTGGCGTGGGCTTCGGAACAGCCCGACGTTTTCATCGGGTGATTGTTCGCTATTGGTCTGCCGAATGCTGACGGCTTGATAGCCAGAAGGGAGCGTTACGACTTCAAAGCTGAACAGTTTTCGAGTTCGCCGCAGGCGACGGTTGTAGAGTGGCGATAGGCGTTTAATTTCGTTGCTTTCCAAGAGCTGGGCGCCGAAGTCGCCAGGTGTGCGCTGAAAGTCAAAGTGCGCCACCTTGCTGTTCATGATCAACTCTTTGGAGTTTCGGTAATCGTTACTGAAGTGACTCATCACCCGCGTGCGAATATTGACGCTTTTTCCAACATACAAAAGTGTGCCGCTTTCATCGTAAAAATAGTAAACCCCGGCTGCTTGTGGCAGCGCTTTAACTTGTGCTGGCTTGATCTTGGGAGGCAGCGATGGCGTTTTAAGAAGCGGAGCGATGGCGCTATCCAGCTCCTCATCCGAGTAAAGTTCTGATGACTTGGCGAACAGCTTCCAGATAATTTCTGCATCATCCAAGGCGCGATGTCTGTTCTCAATAGGGAACTCAAAGCGTTTGACGATATGGTCGATACCATGGCGTTTGAACTGCGGATAGAGTGCACGGCTGAATTTTACGGAGCACAGAGTTTTGGCGTTGAATTTTATTCCAATACGTTCAAATTCGGTTTTGATAAAGCCGTAGTCGAAGCGCGCGTTGTGCGCGACAAAGACCCTGTCTTTGAGTTTCTCCTGCAATGTCTCGGCAATGTCGGCAAAGCGGGGTTGAGCTACGAGCATGGAGGGGGTGATGCCTGTCAGTTTGGTGATGAAGGGCGGAAGCTCACGTTCGGGGTCAAGGAAGGTTTGCCAGCGATCAGTGATCACACCGTCATCTACTAGGATAAGACCGATTTCGATAATACGGTGTTGCGAAGGTTTGCCGCCGGTGGTTTCGCAATCAATCAGCGCCATGTGTTTCGGGAAACTCGGCGACAGGCTCTGGGTGGCGGTGGTTGGGAATAAATCTGACTGCATTTGCCGATACTCAGTTTTTTAGCAGCTTGGGCAGCAGCCATTTGCAAACGGCAAGTTCGCTAGAAAGATAACCGGAAAGTTTGGGTAACTCGTCTTCAAACTCAGCCTGTTTACGATGATAGAAAATGTGCCCTTGGTGTGCAGGCAGGTTTGCTTTGTCGTTGAAGTTGTCAGCAGAGATGAATGCTAGTCCCAAACCGGGAATGCCTCGCAGAAAACCTGCCGCTGGTTTGCCACAGGCTTTGCATGTTCCTCGGTCAAGTGCGGGCGGCATTTTGTATTTTTTAAAATTCACCTGATCGTCTGCAAGATGAACATGCTTTGTTTTGACGACGGTAACATCTGCGAAGGGCTTTTCATAAAGCTTCTGACAGATCTCGCAATGACAATAAAAACGCGCAAACGGCACTTCATCGACAGTAAACTTGGTCTCACCGCATGGGCAGCTGC
>DAITOW010000136.1:0-4764 GCA_036833965.1 Oleiphilaceae bacterium | reverse complement strand
CTATTCAAACAACTCGGTCAGTTGCATGTGCTTGTTGATTCGGGTTTTGTCCGATTCTCCGAGCCCTTGCCATTGATGTTTAAGCTCGCGCCAGGGGCGTACCTGGAACGTTTTGACGACCGAGCGGAAGGGATAGCCGCGCAGCTTTCCGTCATATAGGGCTTCCTGCTTCTCGAAAGCGGACTCATTAAAGCGGGTCAGACCTTTCGCTTGCGCGGCATCATAGGCGCGTTCGTTCTGCACCATTAGTGCACCATAGGTGCCCATGAGGATGTTGAGTAAATTGTCGAGTCTTGGGCTGATCGTGATCGAGGCATCCAGATCTGGCTTCGTTTCTACAAACTGACCATTCTGAATGCGTTCAAGCCAGGCAAAGGTGAGCGGCGAGATCTCTTTGATTCGCAATGCGGCGTCCGGATCGACGAGGTTCATACCTAATTGCCCATAGGCGCTCGCATCGGCCAGCGTAAAATGGTCACCAAACAGATAGTTCTGTTTGCTCAGAACATGTTCTATGGCTGAAAGAATGGCCTTCCAGCTTTGCTCGAGCAGGGTGTGGGTTTCCGGGAAACCGTTTTTTGCTGGTGGGGTGAGACTGGATTTGACGCCGGCCTTGTATCCTTTGGGGGCGACGCTCATGAGATAAGGCAAGCGTCTAACCTGTCGAACTGGGAATGTGCGCGACAGTATCCATGCGCCGACCGGAGGAAGCGCGGCTTTGAACTCTGACCCGAGGCGTTTCCCCATGGCGTTGGATTTCGCAGAATGCACCCAGCGCATATGGTGCACTAGATACAAACCGAAATCGTTAAATGCCTGATCAACAAATCGGACCAGAAATTGCTCTGCCGGCTTGCTCGGCAGAATTGGATGCCCTTCCTTATTGTCTTCCATCCTCATCAGAATGCTGGTGCTGTCATATTCAAAGTTGCGTTTGTCGTAGGAGAAGTAGGGTAGCAGAGGGTATTCATCGAAACGCTCTTCAAATACGGGGTAGCGGCTTATTTCACCCAGACGTTTCGCTGTTTCGAGGCGAAGCATCACGCCGGCATTTTCGAGATGTGAGCCTTGGGCGGGAAGTCGACGGTAGGCGATGCCCTTGTATTGCAGCGCGGCCTCTAACTTAAGCGTGTATGGGGAGAGGCGGGAGCCCCACAGGATTGGTTCCGACATTGTCACTACTCTTTGGCCTGGGTAGGATCCCTGTTTTCAGTTGACGTTTCTTTCATGCAAGCGTTGCATCTTACTTCCCAAAAGCTTCGCTTAAATGTAGTTGTCTCCATTTGAGAATGCACATATCTGGCTGATTTGAGTGTAGGGCTTGCCGCTTTGTTGATGCCATTCGTTAAAGGCTGCCTGGATAAGCTTGAACTCCCTCTGCGAAGAAGGTTCAGATTTAATATCCAGTCCTGCGCTTTGTAGTGCGAGTATTACGTCTCTGCTGAGAACAAACGTGTCGCGCCCCATCATTCGCAAAAAGTATTGGCCGGTATTGCCGCCCAGTCGGGCGCCGCGTTTCTTGAGCAGAGTCATCAGACCAATCTGGTCGTCTCGTGGCCAGTTTGCGATCAATTGTGCGATTCCTTTGTCGGTGAAACGCAGATCGTAAAGAAAGGACACATTATCTCTCAGTGCTTTGATTTTTTGCCCGGAGCGGACAACGCGTCGGTCGTTCAAATAGGCTTCCCACTGCTTGTCAGAAAGCAGGGCAAGTGTATCGACTTTAAATCCGAAAAATGCCTCTTCAAACTCGGGCCACTTTTGGTCAATCACCTTCCAGCTAAAGCCTGCACGATTGATGCAGCGAGTCATCGCTGAAAGATAACGGTCTTCAGGGATTTTGGATAATTGATCAGGCGAAAGCGGTGATCTCAAGAGCGCTTTGAGTTCTTTCGTACCCCCTTTTCTCTCCTCTGCTCGGGAAAGAATGGTTTGGAAATCTGTAAAGTTTGATGGGAACATGCTTGCCATGAGATGTCTTTTTTCTCGCTTGATGTTTTTAATCCTACGACCTGAATTCCCTAAAGTCTCTAAAAAACTCCAGTGGAACCTTTAATTCCAAAAACAAGCCCCAATAAAGCTTAATTCAACTCATTAATTTGGAGCAGGTATGTCTGATCTAGACTTTTCGACGGATGAAGCTAAAGCATCCTACGGTGTTGGTTTGCAAATGGGCCAACAATTGGCGAGCGTTTTTGAAGGTGTTTCTTTGGAGGCGGCTCTTGCAGGTATTGAGGATGGTTTTGCAGCGAAAGCTCCGCGGATCGATGGTCAGGAAATCAATGCAGCATTTGGTGTGATTCAAGAGCGTTTACAAGCTGCAGAAGCGGAGAAGGCAAAAGAGTTCTCTGCGGCTGGCGAAGCTTTCCTTGCGGAAAATGCCAAGCGTGATGAAGTAACGGTACTGGATTCTGGTCTTCAATATGAAGTGATCACGGAAGGTTCCGGTGATACGCCAACACGCGACAGTGTTATTCGTGCCCATTATCGAGGCACTTTGATCAGCGGCGAGCAGTTCGATAGCTCCTATGATCGTGGCGAGCCAACTGAATTCCCTGTGGGTGGTGTGATCGCAGGCTGGACTGAGGCGCTTCAGTTGATGCCTGTGGGTTCGAAGTGGAAGCTATATATTCCTTACCATCTTGCCTACGGTGAGCGTGGCGCGGGCGGTGCGATCGGTCCATACCAGACATTGGTGTTTGATATCGAGTTGGTTGAAATTGTAGGCTAAGCCGTCGCCTCAACATGACTCATAAAAAACCCGATACCGCCTCAGCGGTATCGGGTTTTTTTGTTACTGCTTTTTAGGCTTCTGTCAGTTCTTTTACGTTTCGCTTAAGGCTGTTTCTTTTGCCTGTTTTTTATCTTCTGACTGCGGCATCTGACCGGACTTGAGATCTTCGCTCATTTTTATTGCCTGACTGAGCAGATCGCCGCCACCCTGCATACTTGAAGCCATGCCTGGTAACGCTTCTGAAAACATGATCGGTTGGATTGCGGCGGCGCGCACCTCGTCAAAGACCGGCACCTGGGACATCGCGTATTCGCTAAGTGCCAGAATCGTTAAAGAAGGGTTGACTGCGAGATTGCCCGGAATGATCGATCCGTCGAGCACTCTCAGATTTTCGTATCCAAACACCTCTCCGGCTTCATTGACCACGCCTGCCTCTGGCGATTTTGCAATCGGTACTCCGCCCATAATGTGTGCAGTCAGTGGAGTGTTGACCAATATGTCGAGCGCGACATTGCCAACATCACCTTTGGACTTTTCTCCATAACGACGCGCGACATCTTGCCCGATGTCAAAGTAATTGGTCAGCGGCGTGTCGCCTTCTTCCTGCTCGATGGTGAGGTTTTTCCTGAACAGCTTGGTCCAGGCGCGTTTCCATTTTGCATGCACGTAACTGTCTTCGCTTTGCATGATCATCAGGATGCTTGAGTTTTTGGTTTTGCCAACAGGGTTTAGCAGTCTAAAAGCTCTCAAGGGATTACGCAGGATGTTAATCAAAAGTCGTAGCGCTCTGGGAATGCCTCCGGCATTGGTTAGGGGAACGAACGTAAAGGTAAGCCAGGTTGAGTCAGAGCCCTTGTTAAAACGCACGGGTTCGATCGTTGTGACTTCGTCCGGCTTGAAGGCGGAGGTGATGGAGAGTCCGCGCGAAATCTCTGTTTCCTTGAATTCATTCTTGGTATCAAATCCAACGGTGTAGAAGGTTTCTGAGTTAGTACGTACTTCCCTACCAAGATTGGATGAGATGTTTGGCAAGCTCTGGTGCTGGTATTTGCTCTGCATTAGCAACTTGAGCGTGCCTAGCACTCCTGCGGATAGTACGATACCACGTGTACGCAATTTATAGCTCTTTCTGAACCATTGAGTAGAGCTTTGAATGGTAAGTTCGTAGCCAGCTGAGCCATCCCTGACTCCTTGCTCGTTTGCAAGTGCTTCTATGTGTACGACCTCGGATTCCGATCTTATCTCTACACCATTACGCTCGGCAAAATAGAGGTAGTTCTTTTCTAGCGTGTTCTTGGCGTTCTTTGGGCAGCCGATCATGCAGCGTGCACAAAGATCGCAGGATTCGCGTTCCGGCCCTTCACCGTTGAAGTAGGGGTCTTGCTGATCTTTGACTGCTTGTTTCTGGTCTTCAAAATAGACGCCGGTGTTGACCAGTTCATACGTGTCTTCTTTGCCCATGTCTTTTGCGACGTCACGCAATACCTTGTCAGCAGGACCTTCGTATCTTCCCTTGCTGGTGCCCAGCATACGTTGGGCTAGCGCATAAAATGGTTGTAGAGATTCATACCAGTTGTCGCGGCTGCGCTTCCATTGAGGTGCGGCAAAAATTTCGGGTTTGGGTATGTAATGGGTGTTGGCGTAGATAAGAGAGCCTCCGCCAACAGCAGAGCCATGTAGGGCGACAACTTTTCGCGTTGGCGTAATTTGCCAGGGGCCGGTCATGCCCAGTTTTGGCGCCCAAAGATATTTTCGGAAGTTCCAGTTCGTTTCCGGGAAGTCTGATTCTTTCCAGCGTTTTCCTTTCTCAAGTACCAGAACCCTGTAACCCTTTTCGCTTAGTCGCAGAGCGCTGCAAGAGCCTCCAAAACCTGAGCCGATAACGATTTGATCAAAGTCGAAGTGATTGGTGTTCTTATCGTTGGAGTTTGTTTGCATAGTGGACTCGACAAAGTTTGTAGTTTTCAGGCGCTGTACTTTCTGAGTATACGCCTGACACAGCTTAGCAAACTTTGTCGTAATCTACTTTT
>DAITOW010000135.1:0-7117 GCA_036833965.1 Oleiphilaceae bacterium | reverse complement strand
ATTGCAGGCGTGATATTTGATTACTTCGAGTTGCATGGCCATCAACTGGATTATGCGCGAGACGGAGAGCAAGGCTTTCAACTTGCTATGAACGAAAGCTTTGATGCGATTGTTTTGGATTTGATGCTGCCGCGCATGGATGGCATAGAAGTGTGTAGAAATCTCAGAGAGGCTGGAATTGATACTCCGATACTTATGCTGACAGCACGTGACGAGAACCAGGATATCATTGAAGGTTTTGAAAAGGGCGCCGACGACTATCTCGTAAAACCCTTTGATTTAGAAGTGTTAGAAGCACGTCTAACGGCCTTAGATCGTCGTCGAAAGGGGGGCGTTGCCAAGCGAAAACTAATTTATGGTGAATTGAGCTTGGATCTTTCGACTCGCACTGCTGAACGACAGTCATGCCGCTTCCAGCTAAATCAGAGTTTGTTTCGCATTTTGAAATTGCTGATGACGCGCGCTCCGGATGTCGTTACGCGAGAAGATATGATTGCTGAGCTTTGGGGTGAGGAAGAGCCCGATAATGACGTGCTAAGAGCGCACATATACCAATTGAGAAGCAAGATTGATAAGCCGTTTAGGCATGCGTACATCTACACAGTTCCGAAAGTCGGGTATCAAATGAAACTGGATCAAAATGAGGGTACAACGAATGCATAAGCCAAGCGCAAAGCAGCTAACTTTTGTCTACTTCAGCTTTGTGGCACTGTCAATTTTAGTGATCCATTGGTCGGTATTTCACTCTACAGCCGAAGATATGGAGCTTTTGTACGCAAAAATGCGACTAAAAAGCATCAGTGAATTTGTGTCCAAGTCGTTGGCTGAAAAAGAAATCGCAGACCAGGGATATGTCCAGATACAAACGCAGGGAAAAGCTTCCTTTGACCCTTATATTGAAGCGTATTTTGACGTTCAAAACTTACCTGAACGTTTTGCGATAGTTCAAGATATTCCTTTAGAAACACCTTATGAAGTCACCGACGCTGCTACGGGAAAGACCTATTTCGTACAAAAGGAAAGAGGATCGAATAACAATGAGGAATTTTTACTCGCACTCGACAACAGCCTGTATGAACTGACGGAAGAGCAGCTCTTCCCGTTACAGTTTCGACAAATAGCATTGTCTGTCGTGCTCGCTATCGCCAGTTTGTTCGTTGTATTAGGAATATCTGGTCGGTTAACCAAACCTATTACGTTGCTGGTTAGTGCGCTTGCTAGGCGTTCGCCTAATGATGTTACACCGATAGCGGTTCCAAAGGGCACAGCGACAAGTGAAGTCTATCAATTGGTTGATAGCTTCAATTTATTTCAAGAACGCATTAATACGCTTATCGAGCGCGAGCGCTCGTTTAATCGCTATGCAAGTCACGAACTGCGTACGCCTCTCATGGTCATGAAGGGAGCGATCACCTTGCTGGGTGAGTCGAATGACCGTGAGTTTATCGACAAGCAAGCCCAGCGATTGAAGCGCGCAACAAATGAAATGCATGAGTTTATACAAACTTTATTAAGCCTTACAAAGCTATCTGATATGCCTGATGACAAGCCTGACGTTTTGCATACCTTCGATAAGTCAGTTGTCGATAAACTTGTCCATCAGTATTGGGAGCAACTTGCTGCCACTGGCGTCCAATATGCGGTCGAAGGTGAAGACGAGTTGAATACTCCTATTCCTGCATCAGCATTTAAAATAGTTCTTGGTAATCTTTTGAAGAATGCATTTGCCCATACCCTAACCGGTAAGGTAAGCGTTGTTTTGAAGCAGAACGGTGTTGAAGTTATTGATAGTGGTGTCGGACTCGCTGCACCACCACAAGAAAACGATAGTTTCGGTCTGGGGTTGGTCTTAGTAAAAGACATTTGTCGGCAGTTTAGCTGTGATTTCGAATTGAAAGGTAACAACGACGGCCAGGGCTGTGTCGCGACGATAACATGGTCATAATCTAGCTTCGTTATTCTTGTGATGTTGGAATACATAGCGCAAATAAATTGATATAGGAGCAATGAGCTGGAATAAGGATGCATAATGTTTCAAGGGGCTGAATTGGGAGTGATTCAAGAACGATTAGGATTATCTCAAACCCTCTTTGCGGGACTTATCATTGTCATTAAGCGTACTCTGGAAAATTGGGAGCAAGGACGTCGTCGTCCGACAGGCCCTGCTAGGGCATTGCTGCGTTTGCTCGATAATGATCCGGAATACGCTTTGCGTACTTTACACGGCTAATCTATATCTCGATGTGCTCAGATAATTCAAACGCATCATCGACCTCGACTCCTAGATAACGCACAGTACTCTCTAGGTTGGTATGTCCAAGCAGTATTTGTACGGCCCTGAGATTCTTAGTCTTACGGTAGATTATTGTTGGCTTGGTTCGCCTCAATGAATGCGTCCCATAGGCAGTTCGATCCAAACCTATACTGCTCCCCCAACCTTTTACCAATCTAGCATACTGCCTTGTCGTGATGTGCTCAGAACTATGTCTCCGGCTTTGGAACAAATAATCGAGCGAGCTTAGTTTTTTTAGCTTAATCCAGTTTGTCAGCGACTCACGAGTTTTTGCCGTTATTTCAAACATAACTGGACGCTTAGTTTTTTGCTGCACGACTTGTGTGCGAGCGAGGATATCTGATCCATTCGAGACATCTCTAACAAGCAGTTTTACCAGGTCGCAACTACGTAATTTGCTATCCAGAGCTAAGTTGAATAGAGCTAAGTCGCGAAACTTTTTACTCATCTCCAGGCGAATGCGTATTGACCAGATTTGCTCCTGTTTCAACGGGGGGGGGTTCTGTCCGACCAACTTTCCTTTATTCCATGGGTCAGACATCAGTACTGATTGAGGGAATGACATTGTGAACCTCCTTAAACTTATGGGTTCAAATGCCATTATGCGCTCTTTTAAGCACGTCTGCTCAAAGTCCGCTTTCAACGTCTAAAATACAAAATTTATGCTCTCATTTTAGCGCACAGGTATGTCCGCTCCTCACCAGAAGTGAACGCCCAAATATCAAGAACACATACAACGTTTCGCTGAGTTGAACATTATTTGAGTAACGTCTTTAGGTAGCTATTTCTGAATTGGGCGTTACTTGATCTCTGAACAATTTCTTTGAAGTTCTGTTCGCTTCCAACAATATGCACCTCTGCTTCTGCGCGGGTGATTGCTGTGTACAGCCATGCTCGATCAGCAATTCTTCCTTTTTGCAGAGCGATGATAATACGCGGGAATTGAGATCCCTGTGCTTTGTGCAAGGTGATTGCGTAACCTAGTTCCATACAGTCCAAAACAGCCTGATTAACTTCGATCTTTACACCTGTATCTAAAGTGACTTCACCATAGGATTCACCAGAACCTTCAACGCTGGTTAGTGTCCCAAGTGACCCGTTTTGAATGCCTTTATCATATTGGTTTTGAGTGAACAGGATGGCGTCATTAAGGCGTAGATCTAGGTAAAACAGATCGCCATGCATCATAAATCTCAGCCGTTGGCCCTCTGGATTAACTTTGCTCTGCACCAGATTATTGATCTCGCTCACGAGCTTTGTGGTAGGAGCCATCACTCGGCTATTACTGGGACTCTTTGCATAAAGAGCGCAGCATACGTCAGCGATGTCATTCTTCTGCGTTTCATGGAAATGGATATTACCCATGGAAAGCTGCTCAGGCACAACACCTGCATTCACCAACTTGCTGTACTCTGGTATGCCTGTACTGCCTTCCTGGCGCTTAACAATATCAAGCATGGTGTTAGCGATAGCGTTAGAACCAACAATATCTGCAAGCACCTTTCCACACCCGATGGGCGGCAACTGATCTGGATCGCCGGTAAAAATAATCCGGACGGATGGATCAATATGAGTAACTAATCTATACATTGTTGGAAGATCGATCATTGACGCCTCATCAATAATCAACAAATGGTTTTTTCTCTCCGGTGTAGGCTCAATGGGATCGCCTTTCAAGAAGGCAGCAATGGTTTTAGTGGGAAAGCCAATCGATTCGTGAAGACGCATCGCTGCGCGCCCACTCAGGGCAACAGCATGAATCTCAAAGCCTAAGGAGTTGTAGGCTCTCAGACCTGTTCTTAGCACGGTGGTCTTGCCTGTCCCTGCACCTCCAGTAATGCAGCTCACGCCATTATCCAGACAGACAGAAACCGCCTCAGATTGCTTTTGAGTTAACGCATAGGGCAAATCCTTTACTGCTTTATCAAAGGCCTTGTAGGCCTTTTCATCAAAAAAATCCTTTTGACTGGCCAATGCTGTTAGTCGTTTGGCGACGACATTTTCCATCAGTAACTGCGCAGTTGGATGATACGTTCCACTTGTAGGATTAAGGATAAACTGAGCTTTATCGTGGCCTGCTGCAAACGCTTGGCTAACTAGCGATGAATCTTTGAGGAGTTTATTCAAACGCGGCCGCAATGATGAGTGATTGGTGAAAGTATGCCCCTTTTCAATTTCCTTTCTCAGACTAATTTCCAGCGCGGCACTGAGCCGTCGGGGATCATTCGCCTCAATGCCGGGCTTTAGCTGCCAATGAGTGAGTGAGAGTTCGACCTGATCAAACGACATTCCAAACCCGATGAGTAGGTAAGGGTTCTCTTGAATCGCCTGAATAGAGTTCTCACCATGATGCTTGAGCAATCTTTGCTGCACGCTTGCAGGGATTTTTCTTTGCGACATCCAATTGCAGTGAGATAGATTGGTGTATTTGGCATAGCCTGCAAATAAGGCATCGATTGAATCTTCGCTCAGAACGCTCCTGAGCCGCTCTCTTGACTCAGGGCTATCTTGACGCAAGATAATGTGAAATTCCTTTCCTAGAAGCCTCCAGAGGTCTCTGGCTTTACTTTCACCAATACCCTTAAAGTCTTTCTCTTTGGAGATAAACCGGATTAACTGTTCGCCGGATTCTGGCAATTGACATTCTATCTGCACAGGATTTTCATAGGTGTGCTGCTGCATCTGGTAATCGCCCGTTGAAATCGGTCCGATTGATCGAGCACCTTTGACTGACCAGTGTTGTCCTAAAGCGGGCTGTACAGGAAGGCTGTTAGGATCAATTTTTACGCTGACAAAATATTTGCCGCTATTCACTCTGTAACTGTCTTTCTTAATCGGGACACCAGTAAAAATCACGAAATTACTGGAGTTGAAAGGAATGCTCGTTACGCGAAACTGCTCATCATTAAGAACACAACTCATCTGGGCATAAACCCCATTTCTGACAGCGTTTCGCTTAGCTCGCCAAAGCGCTTGAGCTTATTCTCAAGCTCTGCAACTTTTGCTTTCAGTTCGATATTTTCGGCTTCTAGGGAGGATACGCGCTTTGAGTCGAGAGACTTACGATTCGCTGTATTGTCATAAATTTTTGGCTTGCCAGCATTCTCTTTAGCATCCTGGGTTAAAGGTGGCAGCACACCTCTACCACGCAGTTCATCCTCAAGATTCTTAACAGCGGTCTTTAGAGCAGGGTTTTGAGTTAACGCAGATCTTCCACACCCGATAGCTTTGGCAATTTCACCTCGATTTAATTGGCCTTTGAAAACGACCTGTTTAAAGTCTTCATCTGTTTGCGTGGCGGCCCAAACCTCAAATGCGTCAAGATTCTGTTGTGCTTTTTGTTGTCCATTAGCCATGCATTCCTCCGCAAATCACTTTAGATTGTGGTCACTATCTAGATCTGGTCGAGGCAGTGGGCGCTCTAACATGTCTTTGGTCACACCTCTGCTTTCGGCGTTGTATTGCCATCTTTTGAACATTTCACGATATCGCATATTTTGACTTTCCAACTCATTCACTCGCCGGGTTAGGCGATTAATACGATCATGCGCTGCATTTATGCTGTTAGGCCTCGCCGTTTCATCAACGCCAGTTTTCAGGGATCGTTTTCGAATACCAAACTCTTCTTTAATTTCCGCCTTTCGATTCAAGGCCTGCCGTGTTGTTTGAATGCCCAGAATCTCACTGCAAGCTTGAACCAGAAGATCCCATGTCAGATCAAATTTCCAATTTTTAAGCAGATTGACGATGCGCCGGACATCATCGGACGTTAGATGTCTTGCCATAGTTATTTTCCTAGTAGTCCTCGTAGTTTTTTCAGATCTTGACTAGGCTTTGGAACATCCGAGCCAAGCTGCGCGGATGCAGACTTCGGTAGCTTGTCTTGTGCAGCCAGCCCCTTAACAAGCGGGGAGTACCCATTATCAGTACAAGCGATGACTGCACCATCCTCAATGTCGGGATCATCAAGAATCGCGATCAGAGCATTTGCTTTTTCGAGCCGATCCATACTGTAAGCCAGCCAGCGATCTGCGCCATAGAATTCCTGATCAACACCCTCAGTGGCCTGCTCCAGCGTTCGCTCTAGTCCGTCACGTAACAAACGAATGCGCCGCGTTTTTTCTTCGTCTCCTTTTATGCACTTGTGCTTTTGACACGTGAGGCAATCCCGAAATTTCACACACGGCTCTACCGCGAAATCATGGACGCACGCTCCATACTCCGTGTAATGCGCAACGCGGTCTCCTGATACACCGAGATCTTTCAATAGGATAGGCTCATGCTTGCTTGTCAAAGTTGCGAGAGAGGATGCCTGATTGCCGAGACCTAACGCCCGAGCATTCTCCACACGGTCCTCGTCAGAAACGTGGTTATAAACTTTGTTTTGACTAATATCCAAACGCCCAGACCAACGCGCACGTTCAACTTCACCTACTTTCCCTTTTGCTGCTAGCGTGTTGAGGTAATGTCTGAACTGATGTGTGGTCATCGAATGAGCCTTGCCTCTATACCCCCAACGCCAAAAGATATTCAGCTGCTCTGCTTTTACTTTAACCGTTTTAGATGAGGACATAGACAAGCTATTGTTCAGCATATTTTTATCGATTTTTTGAAGTGAGAAAGGCTTTACGAAACCTTGGCCACCCGCATGCATCTGTCCATCAAAGAAACAGTTCAAGGCATGTTGATACTTCATTTTTTTGCTTTCATCGGTATACGGAAAGCAATCGGGGAGTAGAAATTCACGAAGATAAGTATTGAGCTTTCGCAGCGTGAGCGTAGGTAGATCCGTCTTTTCTTTCGACGGATAACCTTCGTACATAC
>DAITOW010000134.1:0-7126 GCA_036833965.1 Oleiphilaceae bacterium | reverse complement strand
CCCATATACATAAATACGGCCAGAACAACCGGAACGTGTGCGCGTGTTATCAGGCGATAGTATGTGTCAGCTTCAAGCTGGGGAACGACATCTTCGGGTGGATTGCTAGTATCTTCACCCATAAAAAAGTCGATCACAGGAAAGAGCAAATACCAAAAAGCAATGAACATCCACAGAAAGGCTTCATTATGGGTTTGGTTGTATAACAGTGGACCTGCCACGGCCAATCCGGGTATCAAAAAGGATACCATCCAGGCATGACGTTTCTTGTCTACATAGGTTTCACCACTAGGTGAGATAAAAGTACCGGCTGACATAAGGCTTCTCCCGTAAGTCTTATCGTTATTGTCGTAGGATTATTAAACCTCGAAGTAAAAGCGCATATAAGCGTTGAAAATGGCAATCGTTCGTCATATTCTGCCAACTATGCAAAATAAAAATCTACAGCTTTTACCAAGCATCCACCCTGGTTACGCCCGTTTGCTGGTCGCGCATGCCCGAAATAAAGGGGTTGATATCAATGAGCTGTTCAAAGGCAACAGCCTGACCTGGCGCGACTTACTGGAGAGCCAGAACTTCGTCAGTTTTGAACAATTCAAGAGGCTTCTACTTCAGGCGCAGCGTCTCACAGAAAGTCCACAGATCGAACTGGAGATTTCCAGTATTAGTCAGGCATCCTCTCATGGCCCACTTGGCTATGGTGCACTTGCTGCGCCAAGTCTGCGAGACACCTTTGATTTGGTGCGCAAGATGCTGGCAACGCGAATCAAGGTCATCGAGCTTGAGGTCATTGAAGAGGCGGAAACGGCGGTTTTTCGTGTTCATGAAACACTCGATCTCTGTGAGTTGAGAATGTTTGTGATGATTATGTTGATTGCATCGTTCATTGACCTGATCACCAAGTCAACAGGTGAAGATGCGCCACAATTGACCATCTCACTGCCTTTTAAGGAACTGCCTGATCTTGGCGCCTATCAGGCAAAATTCCCTTCCGTACACTTCTTGCTCGGTAGCGAATGTCTGGATTTACATATTCCACTGGAGCTTTTGGATCAGCCTTGCCTCACAGTGGATGAATTCGCTTACCGTAATGCCCTGCGTGAGTGTGAGCAGTTGCTGTTACAAGAGGACAAAGGCGGGGCGTTTGCGAGGCAGGTTAAAACCTATCTGCTGGGTTGCAATGGCCACTTGCCTACACAGGTCGAAGCGGCATCAGATTTCTCGGTCTCCGTTCGAACCTTTATAAGAAAGCTCAAGCTGGAGGATACAAATTACCAGACCTTATTGGACGAAGTGAGAAAAGAGCTGGTAGTTTGGTACCTTTCCAGCGGGACTCTCACAATCGAGCAAATTGCAGATTTGGTTGGCTATGCTGATACATCAAACTTTTCGCGCGTTTTCAGGCGCTGGTTTAATCAGACTCCGACCGAGTTCAGAGCAGAGCATATTTAACACTGATTTTTGGCCCGGAACTTTCCGAAGGGTTCTCGGTCAAAAGTGTCGTATTGATAATTGGATTAGAGCGAATAAGGGAATCTACTGAATGCTGGACGTTAAACCTAAACTAATGGAGTCGAACTTTCCCTCTATTGAACGCAGTTCTATTTCAACACTGCAAGTCAATTTGGGCTATCTCTGTAATCTCAGTTGCACACATTGTCATGTGAATGCCGGCCCAAATCGAAAGGAGCTAATGTCCAGAGAGACGATTGATGAGCTGCTTGAGCTTATTGATGCGCACCATATCAAAACCCTGGATTTGACGGGTGGAGCTCCGGAATTGAATCCGCATTTCCGTTATTTTGTTCAGGAGGCCCGAGCGCGTAATGTTCATGTAATGGATAGATGTAACTTGACGGTGCTGCTGGAGCCAGGCCAGGAAGACCTTGCCACTTTCCTTGCGGAGAATGAGGTGGAGGTAGTTGCCTCATTGCCTTGTTATACGGAAGACAATGTTGATAAACAGCGTGGAAAAGGTACGTTTGATGGAAGTATCACAGCTTTAAAGCTGCTCAACAGCCTGGGCTATGGTTTGGGTAACGAGCACTTGCAGTTGAGCCTTGTGTACAACCCCGGTGGCGCATTTTTGCCGCCCCCGCAGTCAGCGCTCAAGGAAGATTATAAACGGCATTTGTCTGATCATTTCGGTATCGAGTTTGATGACCTGTACACGATCACCAACATGCCTATCGCAAGATTTGGAAGTGTGTTGCTCTCAAAGGGGCAGTTTGATGAATACATGCATTTACTGAAATCTGCTTTTAGCCAAACGAATCTTGAAAACGTCATGTGTCGCTCAACCATCAGTGTTGACTGGCAAGGTTACCTCTACGATTGTGATTTTAACCAAATGCTGGACTTGCCGATTTCATCCATGAGTCATGATGTCATCGCGTCTGATCGAAAGGGCATGCACATCAGCGAGCTGCTTAAGAGCAACCTGGAAGGACACTCTATCGTTGTCGCTGAGCATTGTTTTGGCTGCACCGCAGGACAAGGTAGCAGTTGTGGTGGGGCGCTTTGACAGATCTGCTCGTTTCGGTCGTTATCCCCGTTCATAACGAGGAACGACAAATTGAACAGTGCCTGAGGTCCGCGGTAAACAGCTTCATCGACGGGGCGGATGCGTTTTCGCGGGATGAAGTAGAGTTTCTGATCGTTGATGCCAGAAGCTCTGATAACACTCCACAAATGGTTGCGCGCCTTTGTAATGAATTGGCAGAGCAGGGCGTTCAGGTGTTTTCGCTCATCTCGGACCAGGCAGGTCGAGCGCAGCAAATGAATTATGGCGCTGCAAGAGCGAAGGGCGAGGCGTTGCTATTTTTGCATAGCGACACTCGCTTGGGCTTTGAGTCGAACACGGGCATCTCAACTGAACTTCGCAAGTTCCTGAAATCCTCTCATGCTTGGGGTTTTTGTACGGTTAGTTTTGATGCTGGGTCTTGGCAGTTTTCTATGTTGAGATTCATGATCAATTTAAGGTCGCGACTTTTTAGTATTTCTACAGGCGATCAAACACAGTTTGTTAAGGCGGGCAGGTTTCGTGACATCGGAGGTTTTGCTTCGCAACCCTTAATGGAAGATATCGAGTTATCGAAGGCGCTGAAGCACGTTTCAAAACCCTATGTTGCAAGTACACAGTCCATTACTTCGGCGCGTAAGTGGACCAAAGAAGGGTTTTGGCGCACTGTTTTGCTGATGTGGCATCTTCGCTATTCCTATTGGCGCGGCGCTTCTGCTGAGAGCATTCACAAACGCTATTACAAAGCGAATTAAACCGCACCGAATTCCTGCCGAGACAAGGTCTGATTAAGACGCTATGCAAGGCAAAATCAATAAAAATACAGCTTTGGTATTGGGTTTCTGCGTTGCAATCATCGAGGCGCTTTTGCCTTCGCTTTTCGGGTAATCATAGGTTCAGGCAGGCCACTAATTAGGGGGGCGTTTGCTGATTCTAAAGACATAATATGCCGATGATAATTTTCGCCTCCCTTTTATTATTTTCACTCTATACTTTCTCAGTTATCCATTCGATTAGGTACAAAAGATGGCCTTCGTTCGCACCATGCCGTTAGGCAAAAAAATACTGGGAACAATACTCACGGCATTTGTCGCATTTTCCGTCATTCTATCGATTAGCCTGGCGCTCCATTTAGGAGACTTAAAGTCTGAACTGGTAGCTCAAACCAGTGACACAATGGAGGAAGAAGTTAGTGGCAGATTGCAGGCGGAAGCGGGCAAGTTGGGCAATGCTGTAGCAGGATTTATAAACAGTGCTTATCGTGTACCGCTTGGTGTCGCCAAAGCCTTGCAGATGAGCATTGAGGATTCGGAAAATCCTTTAAGCAGAGAGCAGGTGAATGCACTGATAAAAAGCACGCTAGCGCAGCACAAGGATGTCAGTTCAATGTATGCGCAGTTTGAGCCGAACGGATATGATGATCTGGATGACAGTCTTATAGGCAACGCACCTATTCATACCGTCGACAATACCGGAAGTCTTGAAATTTACTGGGTCAGAACACCCGATGGTCAGTTGGAGCAACAAAAAGTAGAGGAGGCTGACGAAAAGTGGGATGACAGCGTCGGCGAATTCGGGATCCGTGAAGCAGAATGGTATTTGTGCTCTATGGACAAAAAGGCTCCGTGTATCATGGAACCCTATCTATACGAAATCTCCGAGGGCTACACCGAGCTAATGACAAGCCTGGCCGTGCCCGTTGTGGCAAATAATTCATTTCGCGGTTTGGTCGGTGTCGATGTGAACCTGCCGGTTTTTCAGGCGATGATTGATCAGCAACAGGCTCAGCTCTATGGCGGGGAATCACGCATTACCTTGCTAAGCAATCTTGGCTTAATAGCGGGGTCAAGCGCCTACAGGGACAAACTTAGCCGTCCGCTAAATGAAGCAATTGATGATCCTGACGGTGCGATAAAAGGATTGGCGCGCAGCGGGGACAATAAGCTCTCCAAAGACGGAGTGCTTTATGTTGCTTTTCCGATCAATATTCCGGCGGCGAATAGTACTTGGTCACTTCTGATCGAGCTTCCCGAAGTAACTGCTTTTGCTTCAACCAATGCCCTCAACGAAACCATTGATCAGCGCATTGTGGAAATACTCTCGGTCGAAGTGTTAATCGCAGCGATCGTTACGACAGGCGTTTTGTTAGTGCTTGCGATGCTGGTTCGTTCTATAGTTCGCCCAATCAAAGAGCTGGATCGGCGGGTTACCAACCTGGCGAGTGCCGAGGGCGACCTGACGCAGGATATCCGACTTGATACCCATGCAGAGCTGATTTCATTGAGCAACGGTTTTAGCCAATTTATCGCCAAGCTAAGGGATATGGTCAATCAGCTAAAAATTATGGGGGATGCCGCGAAGCAGACTGCGATTACCGGCAAACAGGTGAGTCTTGAAACCCATAACGCGACCAACGATCAGCTACGAGAGATAGACAGCGTTGTGACTGCTACCAACGAAATGTCGGCCACTGCAACCGAAGTATCGGGTGTTGCATCGAATGTTGCTACCGGAGCAATGCGAGCTAAGGAAGCAGTCCTGTCTTCCCAGGATCGGCTCGCCAATGCGGTTTCTTCCGTTGATGCCTTGACGATAGATATGCAAAACGCCTCTGACTCTATCTCATCGGTTGCAGCGCATACTGCGGATATCAATCGGATCATCGATGTCATTCGCGATATCGCTGATCAGACTAATCTTCTGGCTCTTAACGCTGCAATCGAGGCAGCGCGTGCCGGGGAACAAGGTCGTGGTTTTGCCGTGGTTGCGGACGAAGTGCGTGGCCTTGCTTCAAAAACCCAGCAGAGCACGGAACAAATCAATACGATGATTCAAACGCTGGAAGAAAGCGTTAAAAAAGCAGTAAGTGTTATATCGTCCGGGTCATCAAAGGCTCAAAGCTCGAGGGACGAAACGCAGGTTAGCTTCCAGTCACTTTCTGAGGTTGTTGAGGATATCTCCTCCATCGCAGACAACATTACCCAAGTGGCTGCCGCTGCAGAGCAGCAAAGCATGGTGAGTGAAGAGGTCAGCCGAAATCTGACGGTGATCGGAGACGCGGCACGGGTGCTTGCGGGCTTGGCGAGTCAAAGTAGTACATCAAGTGATGAGCTTGAGTCACAGCTTGCTATCCTCGACAACCAACTATCGTCACTGAAAACCTAAAACACGCTTTCCCAGGGTCTGTTGTCGTTACCCGGCCAGGCCTTGGAAACAGCAAACATAGCTTTTCGAGAGACTAGAGTACGTCCTTTTTGAGACTTATATTCGCTATAAATCATTTTCACATCTTTTATGTGGCAATTTGATTTGGATCAATTAGAATGCGCGCAATCTTAATTTCTTGTTGATCTATTAATAGGTGTTTATATGTCTGTTGAGACTTTTGAAACTTGGAGCTTGACCATTGGTATCGCGGTACTGATTGCGTATATGGCTTACATTGTATGGGATTTGGCAAAGAAATCCGATGCAGGAAAATTCGGAACAGTTGTTCTTTTCGCAGCATTGGGTATGGGCGCAGCGGGCTTTGTTATCAAAGCTGTTTTGGTAGAAACACTGCAACTTTGATCGCTTGCCGAAAGAAGACCAGAAGCCTCGCAAATTAGCGGGGCTTTTTTTTAAGCGGTTTTCGATTAGGCCCGGCGAATGATCTCAGTGTTTACCAGAGGTCGCTTTTTCCAACTCCCCAATTAGCTTCAACGCTTCACTAAAACTCCCGCCGCATGTGTCGGGGTCTGCTTTAAAGTCTCTGCAAACCTTTGGTCTGATTTCATACACAGTACAGCGATTGTCTGCATCGAGATTAGTGCAGCGCTCTCCTGCGGGCTTGCCTGCCGGCATATTAGGTAACGGGCTCGATATCTGAGGGGCGATACAACACGCACCGCAACTTTTATGACAGTCCATTTAGTGTAGGCCCTATAAAAATGGCAGTTTTCTTGAAATCCCTAAGCTGGATAAAAAGGTTTCAAGCCTCTTCGTTTTCTACCTTTACCTTCACTCGCTTTTGAGCTTCTACGTGCCTTTGCTGTGGCATTTTCTATAAGCTCTTTTGCGCGCATCTGTGCCGACGTATCAACTTTTTCATCGCCGGTGGAGTAGTGATTTGCCTCTAGCGAAGCGATCAAGGGTTTTAGCTGTACTTGAACTTCCTTACTCAAGTGTGAGTTGATCGCTTCAAGTTGTAGCAACCATCGCCGTGCGACCAGGGACAGATCCGGAGCATTATTGTCTACCGCCTGAACGAGCTGTTTAGTGATTACCTCAAGTGCTTTGCCATGACCTTCGTTGATCTGATCATCGTTTGCAGCAGCGCCCGTTCGTGTCCGATTAAGTCGACGGTACAAGATGCTAGCATGCCCGGCCCAAAGAACCAGAGCTACCACCGTCGCGACCATCCACCATTTACTCGCAGATGCATCGAATGTCTCCGGGGAAGTAAGTTTGTCGCTGCTTACTAATCCATCCGAGGCTTCTTGGTCAATAGCATTGGTCGATGAAGATTCGGTGTCATCTTGAGCTTCAGAACCTGAATCCATGTCGCTTCCGGAGAGCGGAACTGTCTGCGAAACATCTGCCTGGGTTTGAGAGGCAGTGCTTCCT
>DAITOW010000133.1:0-7158 GCA_036833965.1 Oleiphilaceae bacterium | reverse complement strand
ATTAACCATGCAAACCTCTTATTGCTTCGCTTAACTGCGGGGCAGATGAGCCCATCCATTCCTCAAACTTCTCCACATTCAAAGGCGCAGTGAAGAAATAACCCTGAAGCTTATTGCAGCCCCAGTCGATCAATAGCTTGCACGCCTCAAGCGTCTCAACGCCCTCGGCAACCGTATTCAAAGACAAGGCATTCGCCAATTCTATTGTCGAGCGCACGATCTTTTGATCATTCAAATCGCTATCAAGATTCAAAACAAACGATTTATCGATTTTCAGCTCCTGAATAGGCAGCTTTTTAAGTTGGCTTAACGAGGAATAACCCGTTCCATAATCATCCATCGATGAGCGAAACCCCGCCTCATTTAATTGCGCAAGAATTGCAATGGCACGTTCAGGCTTATCAATGAAGGCGCTCTCGGTAACCTCCAAAATCAGGTTCTTGGGTCGCAAACCATTTTTTTCCAGAGCAGTCTTGAGCAAGCCGGGCAAAGTATCGTTTAGGTCATACGCCGAAAGGTTCACTGCAACATCAATATCTAAGCCATCTGCAAGCCAGAGACTCCGTTGAGCACATACGGTATTGACCATCCACTCTGTAAGTTTTGGCATCTGTCCGGATTGCTCCGCAAGCCCCACAAACTCCTCTGGAGAGATAAAACCATATTCATCATGAATCCAGCGCAACAGTGCTTCAACCTGCGTCACCCGTCCCTTAGCAACATCAAACTTTGGCTGATAGTAAACCATCAGCCTATCTGCACGTATTGCCTCTTTCAGATCTGCAACAAGCTGAATTTCCCGACGATGACTCTCGTCTGCACCAAGTTCATAAATCCGAAACTTTTCACTATGGTCCTTGGCCTTATTGAGCGCAATTTCAGCCCTCCGCAAAAGAGACTCCGTGTCCTCTCCGTGCACTGGGTGTTCCGCAGCGCCAAGGAAAAGGGACTGAATCGCTACCTTCTCCCCTGAAAAAAAGGTTCGTACGGTCTGCTCAAGATTTTGATAAATCATTGGCAACTCGGCGGCACCTTTGCCGATAAATACAGCTGCGAAATCATCAGCCCCAAACCGCGCAACAGTGCTGTCATCAGCAACCTGTTTTTTCAAGGCCTCAGCCAACAAACGTAGCGCGACATCCCCCTCCTCATAGCCAAAGGTGTCGTTAATTTCCTTAAATCGACCTATATTGAGACGAACAACTAAAAACCTGGTATCGCCTTGCTCGATCAATCTTGAAATCACACCCGATACCGCCAGTCGATTACCAAGGCCTGTTAGCATATCAGTATGCGCTTGCCGAGCGAGCAGATCTTCCCTTTCAGCAATCTGGCTCTGCATTTGCTCAAAGTGCTGTCCAAGCTCAACAATTTCAGCACTGGCCTTCACGGCATATACAATCTTCTTCCTGTAGTCACCACCACTGATGCGCTTGGTTGCTTCGACTAGCCTAGCGACCGGTCTGGTAACATTACGTGATGTCACCACCGCACCAAACACAGAGACCACGAAGACCAAGCCGGCGATAGACAAAATCTGCAATTTCAGCGCATCAAACTTTTCATAAGCCTTATCCAAAGAAGCGTGAAGCTGCGTTATCACCACATAATCTTCGGTTTTTTTGAGCACGCTCCTATGACCGAGAAACCGCTCTCCCTTGCTATCAGATTGCTCGACTTCTGTCTGAGAGAAGTCAAGCCCGGCTTCATCAATGACAAAAGCAAGTGTCGTGAGCCGATTGCTCACGCCCCCTTGCTCAGTTAACGTCACAAAGCTGACATCGAGCGTCGTAATCGACTTAAGCTGCTCTGCCAAAGCCTGATCGATCTCCAAACCAATGATTACGTAAGCCACAGGCAGAGGAGCACGCACGGGAAGTACGACAATCTGATAGACGTGCCCATCAATCACAAGAATGTCTACGAACTCGCTAGCAGAGCCCTGTGCGACCAATGCAGAAAAGAGAAGTTCAGGTGAAACCAGATGTTCTTTGGCGACTTGCGTGATCAACTCACCATCAAGATTCATCAACGCCATCAGGTCTGCCTCGATCCGCTCCCCTGAATTCTCAAGCGCCGAGTTTATTGTTGCGACATCCTTTGAGGTGACTGCGCGTTTAAAACCGAAATCATCGACCAGTACCGTCGCTGAATCGAGGAGTTGCGTTCCATGTTGTAGTAGTAACTCATCCAGAATTCGTTGTCCGACCACAAGCTGTTGGCTCGCCTGCTCTCTTACTGTGCTGTTCGTCGTTACCACCACGGCGGCACTGATCAAGGCAATACTTACGACCACCAAGCCAAGAACCAGAGAAAGAATTTTCTTTTGCAGGCTCGTGCGCATCTACTAATTATCTCCTGAACCGGCTTTCTTTGCGAACAGGTGCCGGCTCGCTAAGTTCCAGCTGCATGCTATAACGGTTGTTCTGCCATTTAAGCGTATCCACAGTAACAAGCTCCGAAGGTTTCAGGAGCCGCGGATGCCATAGCCGAAGACGTTTCGGGGCTTGCTCCAAACTTACAGTGGCCTCGCCCTGCGCATCTGTCTTTGCATAGTACTCCCATTCCGACACGAAAATATAACCAAGCATGGTATCGTGGATATTGCATCCGAGAATCACAATCCCGCTTTTATCGAACACAACAGGATCTTCAGGCTGGTCCGCATAGAGTTTGATTTCAAAACGCTTCGGCTCAGAAAACGAATACACATGGTGGCGTATGTTATCGCTGTTGGGAAAGCTCACCTGGGCACCCTTCCCGACAACCAGAACATGCGGCACAAACTGCCTGTCCCGCTGGTCCATGATTCCAGTGCTTGAGTCCTGGTTCACTATGCGTTGATCATCAAACACCACCACAGCATCAGCAATCGGTTGGCTATTTTGATCAAGCAGATGAACGGTGTATTGGGATTGCGCATATGCGCCGGAAATAACGATCGGTAGCGCAAAAAAAGTAAACGTAGCAAGAAACCGCCAACAAATTACAAAGATAAGGAAACTCTCCAATCAACTTTGACGCAAAATCGGAGCATGCCAGGCATGCACCAACATCCTTTTTCAGTGTAGACCAGCGGCGGAAAAGGTCTACGAAATGTCATGCCCGTCACGCTACCCAAACAATCCAAATTCCTGTATTCCACCTAAAAAAAACATACATCGGCTGCATTTATTGGTTATAGTCAGCGCGACACAAGGTCCGGTCTTCTTATCAAATGGTTTTGGCAGAGCACATGAGCAACAAGCAGCAAAAGAACCCCCTGCACGGCATCACCCTGGAAATGATGGTGACAAAGCTGCAGGAGCGCTTCGACTGGGAAGGTTTAGCCAAGCGGATAAATATCAATTGCTTTAAGAGCGATCCATCCATTAAATCGTCACTAAAGTTTCTTCGCCGCACACCATGGGCAAGAGACAAGGTAGAAAAGCTGTACATCGCCCCCTTCGTCAACCCAACACCCTCCCCATGGGAAAACAGGAATTAGCCATGAGCCAAAATAGCCCTGAAGAACTTTATGATCTGGACTGCGAAAGCCGTTACGATTTCACTTTGAGCCAAGTCGCGGAAGAGCGCGAGCTTTGGATACTCGTGAATCAGAATAACGAGTTTCTAAAAATCTACTCGGAAGATGAAGCCTTTGAATATCTTCCCGTATGGCCAAGCGAGACCCTTGCTACGTTTTACGCAAAGGGTGAAGCCGATCTTGAGGCAAAGTGCATCTCGTTACCGAAGTTTTTAAAAGACTGGGTTCCCGGACTAACAAAAGATAAGCTTGAAATTGGCGTTTTTCCCGGCCTTGATGCAACGGTCTGGGTGACGGAAGCCGAGGATTTCAGAAACGATATTCAGCAAGAACTCGCGAACCTGTAAATACGACAATTGAGTGAACCGGTTCGCCACAAAACAAACGCTAGCGCCTGCCAGCGTTGTTCGCTATTGTAATTAATCTCGCTTATTCTCCGGAAAAGGATACTTCTTTAATGATGATTGAACTTGAACCTTGGCACTGGGCAGCCATCGGCTTATTGCTCAGCCTTGTTGAATTCTTCGTCCCGAGTTTCGTATTTTTATTGATAGGATTGGCCGCAGTATTTACTGGCGGCATCGCCTACGTCATAGACCTGCCAACCTATCAGGAAATCCTGATTTTTGCCGGATTTAGCGCTGCTGATGTTATCCTGTGGTTTACAGTGATCAAGCCAAGAATTGGAGATCGCTCCAGCAGTCATGATCTGCAAACAGCGATGAATACGCAGCTAGGTTATGTCACTTTCAACACAAGCGCCGGCCAACCAGGCAAACTGCGCTTTAATATCCCGGTCGAAGGAAAGGAAATCTGGGACTATCGATGCGAAGAGGCCCTGAAGCTTGGCGATACAGTTCGGGTGATCGCCGTTGAAGATCCACACATGTTAATCGTAGAAAAGAAAAAGGAAGCCTTAATATGACCAGCCTCATTCTAGCGGGACTCGTTGCCACGATTGTCCTCGTCGCAATTTTCAAGAGCATTGTGATGGTGCCGCAAGGAACACAAGTCATCGTTGAACGTCTCGGTAAATATCAGAGCACATTGATGCCCGGCCTGAACTTTATTGTGCCCTTTATTGAAGTCGCCCGTTATAGACTGACGACCAAAGATATCGTTCTTGAAATTCCAAAGCAGGAAGTGATCACTAGCGACAATGCCGTCATTGGCGCTAATGCAGTAGCCTACATTGCGATCATGGAGCCCCGTAAGACTGTATACGGAGTCGAGCATTACGAATTTGCCATCCAGAATCTGGTGCAAACAACATTACGTTCAATCATCGGTGAAATGGCGCTGGACGAAACCCTGTCATCGCGTGATGAGATCAAGGCCAAGCTCTCATTGAGTCTCTCGGATCAAATCGGTGAATGGGGTATCAACCTGAAAACGGTCGAAATCCAGGACATCTCCCCTTCAGGCACCATGCAGGAAGCAATGGAAGCGCAAGCCGCTGCTGAACGCTCCAGACGCGCAACAGTAACTGAAGCGCAGGGTCAACGCGATGCGCAAATCCTTGAAGCAGAGGGACGTCTGGAGGCATCGAAGAGAGATGCTGAGGCCGCCATTGTTCTTGCGAATGCGCAAAAGGAAGCCATTGAACTTGTCACCAATTCGCTCGGGGATAAAAGTATGTCAGCCATGTTTTTGCTTGGGGAAAAATACATCAAGAGCATGGAGAATCTCGCTGCATCGCAAAACGCCAAGACGGTGGTTTACCCCGCAGATTTGGCTGAAACAGCACGGAATATGCTAAAGACCCAGGTCTAAAGCCCCGCAAGCTAATCCTAGGCCCGGTTGAAACAGTGTCCGGGCCTTGTGCTTCCTCTGCATTCGTAGTGACACATAAAAATGGTGCATCCTTAACCACGGAGCACTCAGTTCTGTCTAATCGCCCTTTAGATAAGAGTTGGGCGTCTTGCCGGTCCAGCGCTTGAACGCACGGCTAAAGGCGCTAACTTCAGAGAACCCGAGAATGAACGTAAGCTCGGTGACACTACACTCTCCGGATTCAAGATTCTCGATGGCATAGTCGGCACGCACTCCATCAACGATATCCTGATAGGCAACACCCTCTTTTTTCAGTTTTCGATACAAGGTGTTGCGACTCATGTTCAGACGGGAGGCAACATAATCTGCATCAAGCTCAGGATCTGAGATTTTTTTACTAACGATACTCTCAACCTTGCTGGCGATCGTTCCCCCCTTACCCAGCGATCCAAGCAATCTATCGAGATGTGCTGTCAGCACCTTGTATAGAGAGGGGCTGTTCCGAGGCATCTTGTAGTCGAGGTAGTGTCGATCAAAAGCAATTTCAGCATGTGCCTGATTAAAGTATATAGGGCATCGAAACGTCTTCTCGTACGCCTCTAGATAGTCGGGTTGAGGATGCGAAAAACTGACATAACGAATATCAAGACCACTTTGTAAAAGCAGTTTCGCCCGCTGGGCAGCGATGGTCAGACTGTATTCCATCTCATATCGGCAATACTCAAAACCGTCTTTTACCAGATACTGAATAATCGCCTCTTCGTCTTTTTCGACCAAGTTTATTTCAATGCTTTGATTCACCAACTGGTAATAACGTTTGTAGTGCTCAAGCGCGTCTTTCAAGGTCTTGCAGTTGAAAAACACGTGGCCGACCAGTCCCATTCCTTCCATCACATTTCGTGATGCAAGCCTTAGCGCCAGGTCCGGCCGACCCGAAAACTCAACGGCTTCCCGCCACAAGGCATAATAACGATCCAGGTTTACCCTGCTCTCATCAGACTTCAATTCATCAAGTTTGAGGTCAAGAAAGGTGTTGATCTTCTGCTCTTCATAACCTTTGCGAAGCAGATAGTCACATAGAATTTTGCAGGTGTGGGCCTGCGCACTATAGAAAGCGGTTTTCTTTGCACTCTGAGCGTTATGCTGCATGGAGGTGCTCTTTTTTTGAAGCTTGATACAAATCGTCAATAACTTGGTGCAGCAAGTCAAGAGTAAGTAAACGAACTTGAGTACTATTTCACCTGTCGGATAAATCCAATGATTATTGATTCGGGAGAAATTCATTATGGAAATTTTTGTACCTCACAGCGAAGAAGAAGCAAAGAACGTAGCGGCACTTGGTGAATACTTGTCGCAAATGTATTTCTGGAACTAGGTTTCCAGCAGACTTCTCAAAAGGCGCGTCATCGACGCGCCTTTTTTATTATCTTCATTTCTCGCAAAGATCCATCTTTAACTCGCGTCAAAGCGTTCTTGATCTACACTGAATATAAGAAGAAAAGACGAATAAGTTGGACGGTTCGTCTCATAGCAACAGGTCAAGGAGCAGTACGAAATACAATGAGCATTCCAGCCATTATTACCCAATCTATCGCGCAGTTTTCCGATCGAAATGATTTTGAAAACCCTGAACTCGTCGACCGCGCAGAGATCAACAATGAAGACCGGGTATGCCTGGTATTGATGTCAGACACGCTTGGTCGTGCTCAAGTTGTCTTTCCTGCCGATCGTATCATCAATCTGGACACACTCAATCGGGTAATGGGTCGGGATCTTAGAGTTATCAAGCAGAGCGATCTTCAAGGCCTTCTCGACCGTTACGCTCTAAGGGCAATACCTGCCATCCCGGATATCACTGG
>DAITOW010000132.1:0-7182 GCA_036833965.1 Oleiphilaceae bacterium | reverse complement strand
CCTGAGCGATGATCAGGGCAAAACCTGGCGACAGCAGGATCTGCCGGTGAGCGTCACCCTCACAGATGTACAGTTTTTTGATGACCAGATCGGCTGGCTTACCGGGCACGATGGTGTTGTATTAAAAAGCGAAAACGGTGGAGAAAGCTGGAAACTGGTATTGGATGGCTTTCAGCTCAACAAACTGGTTGCTGATCACCTCGCTCAAATTGAGAGAAGCTTACAGGTGCAGCTCGCAAAATCGGAAGACAAAGATGATATCGCCGATGTTGGCTTTCTATTAGGTGAGATTCAGTACGCGCTCAGGGATACCAAGCAAGCGCTTGAGAACCGCTGGACGCGACCACTTTTTACGATTGCGGTGCTTGATGAAAAGACGGTTCTGGTAGGCGGCGCATATGGCACCCTGATTAAAACCGTTGATGGCGGTTTGACCTGGCAGGCAATGATGGCGGACACGCACAATCCGCGTGGTCTGCATTTTTATGATTTCGATATCTCTGGTGAGGCGATTTACCTGGCCGGTGAATACGGATTGCTGCGTCGCTCACTTGATGGCGGCGCAACATGGGATGTGCTCGAATCGCCGTATGAAGGAACCTTCTTCGGGGTACGAGCCACTCAGGAAAAGATTATTGTGTATGGATTGCAGGGCACTGCATACATTGCTGATGGAAGCGCTGGCAATTGGCGTTTGCTTGAGTTGCCGACCTCGGCGGGTATTGTCGATATGGTGCATCTGAGCAATGAAAATATGGTTTTTTTAGCGAGCGATGGCGGTCTGTTTCTTACTGATGCACAAGGTAAGCAGGTAGAAAGGCTGGAAACAAAAGTGGAAGGTGCCGCTGCCTTATACCGCTCCAAAAGCGCGCTCTGGCTTGCAGGTTTGAACGGTTTGCACAGCCTTGAACTTTTCGGATTGAACTTTTTATGATAACTCCCAAAGAGAGAAGGGCGATGCCCGAGAAAAAGCCGATTATGGAGATATTGCTGTTCAGCGATAGACCCCTGTTTCTTTTTCTGTTTTCGATTGTAACCCTGTTCCTTGCGGTCAATGCACTGATGATCAAGCCGGAAGCGAGCTTCCTCAGCATGATTCCATCCGAGCATGAGTACATTCAAAACTATGTCGAGCATGAAGATGATCTCAAAGGGCTCGGTAACGCGCTACGTATCGCTGTTGAGGCGCCCGAAGGGTCTATTTATACGGCTGAATATCTCGATGTTCTGCGCCAGATTGCAGACGATATTTTCTATGTGCCTGGCGTTGACCGTTCTGCGCTGAAGTCTCTCTGGAGCCCGAGCGTTCGCTGGAATGAAGTGACCGAGTACGGTTTTGACTTCGGTTCGGTGATTGATGAGAGTTATAACGGTTCCGAATCTTCTCTTGAAATTGTGCGTCGCAATATTCAGAAGTCGGGCGAAATCGGAACGCTTGTCGCTAATGATCATAGCTCCAGCGTGATTCTGGTGCCCTTGCTCGATGTTGATCCGAAAACGCGCAAGCCAATTAACTACAAGCAATTGTCGGATGATCTTGAAGAGATCCGCGCGCGTTATGCAGAGCAAGGCTATGACTTGCGTATTGTCGGTTTCGCGAAAGTAGTCGGCGATCTGATCGACGGAGCAGGCCAAGTCTTTTCGTTCTTCGGTATCGCATTTCTGGTATTGCTCGCACTGCTGTATTGGAGTTCGCGGTGCTTGCGCAGTACTACCGTTCGCGCGGCATCGTCTCTAGTCGCCGTTATTTGGCAGCTTGGTTTTCTCAGTTTGTTTGATTATGGCTTGAATCCGTATTCAATGCTGGTGCCGTTTTTGATGTTTGCTTTGGGTGTGAGTCACGGCATCCAGATGGGCAGCACCATGACCCAGGAGATGATCAAGGGCGCAGATAAAGAGCAGGCTGCGCGTTTGGCTTATCGCAAGGTTTTCAAACCGGGTCTTGCTGCATTGATCACCGATGGTATCGGCTTTCTGACCCTGTTGATTATTGCGATTGATGTTATTCAGGATATCGCGGTTGGCGCAGCAATTGGAGTTGCCGTTGTTGCCTTTACAGACTTGATGTTGCTGCCGGTTCTGTTGTCCTACACCGGTGTCAGCAAGAGTGGCTTGAAGCGAGTAAACCGCGAAAAGAACGTGGCCGAGCACAAGATATGGAAGGGGATGTCTTTGTTGGCAACCCCGAAAGCAGCGCGAATTTCTGTAACGACTGCTTTGCTCTTGCTTGGTCTGGGTTTTTGGGGCGCGAGCGGCCTTAAAATCGGTGATTTGGATCCGGGCGCGCCGGAGCTCAGACCGGATTCACGTTACAACCTTGATAACGCCTACATGAGCGAAAAGTTTTCCGCGAGCAGCGATGTGTTTGTCATCATGCTGAAAACCCCACGTGAGGGTAATAGCGATTACACGACGCTTACCAATGTCGATGAGCTTGAGTGGGAATTGCAACAGCTTGAAGGTGTGCAGTCAACGATCTCTCTGGTCTCAACGGTCAAGCTTTTAAATGTTGCCTTTAATGAGGGCAAGTTTGATTGGTACAGTATTCCTCGCAGCCAGATTGCGCTGGATAACATGGTGGCTGCGAATATACCCGCAGCACTTGCGAATACGGAAGGAACGCTGTCTCCCATTCTGGTGTTCCTGAACGATCATAAAGCCGAAACACTTGCATCGGTTGTTGCGGTTGCCGAACGCTTTGCCAAGGAACATAACAACGAGCAGGCGGAGTATCTCCTGGCGGCAGGCAACGCGGGTATTGAAGCTGCAACCAACATGGTCATCGAAGACGCGCATTTACAGATCACTTTTAGTGTTTATGCCGTGGTGATGTTGATTTGTGTTCTGACCTATCGCTCTGTTCTTGGCGCGGTATGTGTGGTTGCGCCGCTGTTTTTGACAACGGTGCTCTCTGAGGCCTTGATGACTTGGGTAGGGATTGGCATCAAAGTCGCGACCTTGCCGGTTATCGCGGTTGGTGTGGGCATTGGTGTCGACTATGGAATTTATATCTATAACCGCTTGAGTGAATATCTAAGACGTGGCTATACGCTGCAATTGGCGTATTACCACACATTACGTACCTCGGGCCGGGCGGTGTTATTTACCGGCACAACCTTGTCGATCGGTGTGGCTACCTGGATGTTTTCGCCAATCAAGTTTCAAGCCGATATGGGCTTGTTACTGACCTTTATGTTTCTGGTAAACATGATCGGTGCGATTCTGCTCATCCCCGGTTTGATGTGCTTGTTGGGCGTTGCTGAAAGATTGCGTCTCCGTCGCGATAAAAGAAAGGGCAAAGCGCATTCTGTTCAACCGGCAGCCGAGCGTATGTCCGGTCATGCAAGGGAGCAAGAGTCAAACGATCAGGGTGCTGGAGATAAAGAAGCTTTTGTACAAGAAACTCAGTATCCAGACGCACACAATAAAGAGAACCCTGTGGTAGTAACTAAGAACACTCTTTCACCTGCTTAATATGGCTTCACTTGGTGTTGGGATATAGCAGGAAATTTTGTTAAGCAGGCATATGAATAAATGAACGCATTTCAATTCAATACGACAAAAAGCATTATCTGTGAACCTGGTTCACTGAAACGAATTGAGGAATTTTGCTCCGCTTACGGGGTGAAGCGTCCGGTGGTAATTACTGATAACGGCATTGTTGCGTGTGGCTTGCTGGATCAGCTCAAAGATGCGATTTCTGTGACTTCGCTGGTTCCCGATTATTTTCTGGAAGTTGTTGCAGATCCGCCTGAAGAAGTCGTGCTTGCAGCGATCGAATTTGCAAAACAGCACAACGCGGATGGTGTCATCGGCTTTGGTGGCGGCAGTTCGATGGACACTGCAAAATTGGTCGCTGCAGTGCTGTGTTCCGGTCAGAGCTTACAATCCATGTATGGAGTTGATCAGGTGCAGGGTGGTCGTCTTCCCCTTATTCTGGTGCCAACCACCGCCGGAACCGGCTCGGAAGTCACGCCAATTTCCATCGTTACGACCGGTGAAACAACCAAGGCGGGCATTGTGTCTTCGATCCTTTTGCCAGATATTGCTTTGCTTGACGCAGAGCTAACGCTTGGCTTGCCGTCGAGTGTGACCGCTGCAACCGGCATTGATGCTATGGTGCATGCGATTGAAGCCTATACCAGTGCAATTAAAAAGAACCCGTATTCGGATATGCTGGCGTGTAAGGCGCTTGGCTTGTTGACCGATAATATCGCCAAAGCGACCTATGACGGTAAAGATATCGAAGCGCGCCAGAACATGCTCCTAGGGGCCTGTCTTGCAGGTCAGGCCTTCGCGAATGCGCCCGTTGCGGCGGTACATGCACTGGCTTATCCTTTGGGGGGGCATTTCCACATTCCCCATGGTTTGAGTAATTCTTTGGTGCTGCCGCATGTAATGAACTTCAACAAGTCGGCATGTGCCGAGCTTTATGTTGAACTTGTACCGTACATCGCGCCCGACTTGCCACCGTATTTATCAAGAACGGGTGGGCCGGAAGCGGAAGTCAACGCACTGATTAAACATATTGAAGGTTTGATTAAAGCTCTGGGATTGCCTACCAGTCTGGCTGAGATGGGGATTGAAGAGTCGCAACTGGAGGCGCTGGCTGATGATGCCATGCTGCAAACACGTTTGTTGATGAATAACCCTAGGGAAGTTGCCAGATCTGATGCGCTGGCGATCTATCAGGCGGCGTATAACGGGATAGCGTAAGTATTGTTCTAAGGAATCGTGTAATGGGTAAAACTATGGTGCTAAAGAGTGAGTATGGGCATTTTCAGGATGTGCAAACTCGCTGGATGGATAACGATATTTATGGTCACGTCAACAACGTCGTCTATTACTCTTATTTCGATAGCGTGGTAAACACCTACCTGATCGAGCAGGGTGGGTTGGATATCCAAAATGGAACGCAGATCGGGTTTATCGTTAACTCGAGCTGCGTCTATCAGCAGAGTATTGCCTTTCCTGACAAGCTGGTTGGCGCGCTCCGTGTGAATCGTATTGGCAATAGTTCTGTGGACTATGGCGTTGCCTTGTTCAAGGCTGATGCAGATGAAGCATGTGCTCATGGTGTGATGACACACGTTTTTGTTGATCGGGAAACCAACAAACCATCTCCTATACAGGGTAAGTTGCGTCAGGCACTCGAAGCCATTTTGAAGTCCTGATCGGGTAACAGCCCGATACACCCGTGTCGGGCAGCCCGGCGCGCTTTCCTTATCTCTCTTTCTTTTTACTTCCATCAAAGCCCTTTTATTGACGGATAAGTACTTGCCGGTTTCCGGGCAAAAAAATCCCCGCATAAAGCGGGGATCTCATCAGTTAACTGAAACTCTTGTCCGTTAAGCGTGCGTTGCTTTGTTAGCTATAAGCAAAGATGCTATCGTCCAAATCGACTTTAGGCAGGATTTCACGCTCTTCCCAATAATCCTGAGTATGCTGCCAGTTTGCCCGGTCGCCGCGCTTCGGTAGTAAGTGCATTGAGCGGAGCAGATAGCTCGGGTTGAACTCTTCTTCATCACCCCATGGCAAAAGCTCCATGTCTTTGTCTTCCTCAGGAATTGTCAAAGAAACCTGTTTGACGTTTTTGCTGTCCATATGTTTTAGGAGGCGGCAGATGAAGTCGCCGATCAGGTCAACGCGCAGGGTCCAGCTGGCACGGAAGTAGCCCATCACCCATGCCATATTCGGCAAGTTCGTGAACATCATTCCCCGATAGGTGACCGATTGTGCGAAATCGATTTCCTGATCGTTTACAAAGAAACGGATGCCGCCTAGCACGCTCAAGTTGAAGCCGGTGGCCGTAAGAATAATATCGGCTTCCAGTTCTTGTCCTGATTTCAAAAGCAGGCCTTTCTCGGTGAAGCTTTCTATCTCGTCCGTCACCATAGATGCCTTGCCTGCACTAATCCCTTTGAACAAGTCTCCATCCGGGACAACGGCGATACGTTGACGCCACGGACGGTATCTCGGAGTAAAGTGCGTATCAACATCATAACCTTCAGGCAGATGCTCCTTAACTCCGTTGATCAGAGCGGCCTTTACAGCTTCCGGATGCAGGCGACTTAGGGCAACGACTTCCTGCTGCTCCTTCAATATCTGTCGGCGGGTAATGTCATGTACGGTCGCATCATCAACACCTAGTTCACGTAGTTGAGTCGTAAGTTCATTGCTGTTCGGGCGCGGTACAAAGTAGGTTGGTGAACGTTGCAAGACGGTGAGATGTTCACATTCACCGGCGATGGCCGGCGCAACCGTCGCTGTAGTAGCGCCAGAGCCAATAATCACGACTTTCTTTCCCTTGTAATCAAGATCTTCCGGCCAGGTTTGCGGATGTACGATCGGGCCTTTGAACCGATCCATGCCCGGCCATTCTGGCGTGTAGCCTTTCGCGTGCTCGTAGTAACCCTGATTCATCCAGAGAAAGTTACAGGTGTAGGTTTCCTCTTCACCGGTTTTTTTGTTGCTAACGCTCAAGGTCCACTGTTGCGAGTCGTCGCTCCAGTTAGCGCGCACGATGTGCCGGTTATAGCGGATGTGCGAGGCAAGGTCATTTTCTTCGATGACCTCTCCCATATAATTCAGAATCTCTTCAGCCGATGCAATCGGTTTCCCGTTCCATGGTTTAAAACGATAACCAAAGGTGAACAGGTCGCTGTCAGAACGCACGCCGGGATATTTGTGCATCAACCACGTTCCGCCAAAGCTCTCCATACCCTCAAGCACGCAAAATGTTTTCTCCGGACATTGATTTTTTAGATGGGTTGCGGATCCGATGCCTGAAATTCCGGCACCTATAATGAGCACGTCAAAATGGTTTGATGTCTTGTCCATGTACTATGGCCTCTGCATTAGTTTTTTAGTTGGCTCGCCCGCTGCGTAATTTGCATTTTCGTTTGGGCGCTCAAAGTAGGCCTAATATAGAGGCAGCGAAAAATCAGCTCAGTCACCAACGAGACATGTATCTGTAGATGCTTGGTTTAGGGGTTCAGTCAGTGATGTCGGTCAATACGAAAAGAGGACACAGGCTTTGGAACTTGGTTTTGGTTTGAATATTGATTGGACTAAAAATGGTAGGGCAGAAACAAAAAAGCCCAGTTAAAAACTGGGCTTTGAAAAAGTGGTGGCTACACCGGGATTCGAACCTGGGACCCCATCATTATGAGTGATGTGCTC
>DAITOW010000131.1:0-7193 GCA_036833965.1 Oleiphilaceae bacterium | reverse complement strand
ATATTGTCCCTGCTGATAATTACTGAGCGCTTGAGCAAACACCTCGTTGGGAGAACGATTCATAAAGACCTTCAAGATTTGTGTTGAGCAAACAAACGAGTATATGGAATTTTCTAGTCCTGTAATATGAGTCTGTTCGTATTTACCCACCTTCTTCGACCAAACGCCCTCTCCCACCCTGGAAACATCCAAAAAAACACCCAATAAAGATCATCACATTCATACCAGTCACTTGACTCAAATCAGTACATTGACACCTCAAACCACCTAAAATCGCGCGCTGTTTTATGCGCTCTGATTTGAGGTCTCCAAATGAAATCTGTCGAACTTCTCTCTCCTGCCGGCTCCATCCAAAATATGGAATATGCCTTCGCCTATGGCGCTGACGCGGTTTACGCTGGTCAACCTCGCTACTCATTACGTGTTCGGGAAAACGAATTTAACAAGATTGAGAATCTGGCTCGAGGCGTCGATATAGCGCACTCGCTTGGCAAGCAGTTTTATATCGCCAGCAACCTGAGTCCGCATAACAATAAGGTCAACACCTATCTTAGAGACATGGAAGAAGTGATCGCCATGAAACCAGATGCGATCATTATGTCTGACCCGGGCCTAATTATGATGGTTCGTGAAAAATGGCCTGACATGCCAATACACTTATCGGTTCAGGCGAATGCCGTGAACTGGGCAACGGTCAAGTTTTGGCAGAAGCAAGGTTTGACAAGAGTGATCCTATCTCGCGAGTTATCACTGGATGAGATCGAGGAAATCAAACAACGCTGCCCTGAGATGGAACTTGAGGTGTTCGTACATGGCGCCCTGTGTATCGCCTACTCCGGGCGTTGCCTGCTATCCGGATACATGACCCACAGGGATTCCAATCAGGGTGCATGTACGAACAGCTGTCGCTGGAAGTATCAGGCTCATGAGGCAAAAGAAACGGTCGAAGGCGATATTATCGCCAAGCAGTCGGCGGTAGAAACGTTCGATCCTGCTAACGACCAGGTAGATGACCCGGAGTCGCCGATCTATCTGCTACAGGAAGCAGGCCGCCCAGGCGAGTACATGCCAGCCTATGAAGATGAGCACGGCACCTACATCATGAACTCGAAAGACCTGCGCGCCGTTCAACACGTCAAACGTCTTATTGATATCGGTGTCGACTCGCTAAAAATCGAGGGGAGAACAAAATCCTATTACTACGCAGCACGGACCGCGCAGGTCTATCGTCAGGCAATCAATGACGCTTTGGCTGGAAAAGACTTTAATATGCAACTGATGGACGATCTGGAAGGTATGGCAAACAGGGGCTACACCGAAGGCTTTTACCGTCGCCATCTGCCAGACGAATACCAGAACTATGAAACCGGTAATTCACGCTCGGAAAAGCAGCTTTTTGTGGCGGATATAGAGTCAATTGATCGAGAGAAGAATCGGTTGTTTCTCATTGCGAAAAACAAGTTTGGAATACACGACAGACTAACTTTGCTAACTCCCGAAGAGAACATCTGTATTAGTGCTACAGATATGCAGTTAAGCAAAAACGGCGCAGCCTGTGATGAAGCTCTCGGCTCTGGCTATCGCGTCAGCATCCCCTTGGAACAACTGCAGCATTTAAGTAACGAAGCACTGAAAAAGGGTCTACTCGTCAAAAACGTTGACTAGGGAATGGCGACAAATATCAAGTTCCTGCGCCAGACTATCATTCATGTGCTTAGCTCTGCTCTTCATACTTTCCCGCTGAGTTTCAATAAGAACAAGCGAGGAGTACAAAGTGAGGCAGCAGCACTTCGATATCATTATTATTGGCGCAGGCCTTTCCGGCATTGGCAGCGCCTGTCATATCAGCAGAGAGTGCCCTGAAAAATCGCTCGCTATTCTTGAACGTCGCCAGACCATGGGTGGAACCTGGGATTTGTTCCGCTATCCGGGGATCCGCTCTGACTCAGACATGACGAGTTTCGGCTTTCAGTTCAAACCCTGGTTTTCCGACAAAGTGCTTGCGAAGGGCCCCGACATCAGGAATTACGTTGTTGAGACTGCGGCAGAATATGGCATCAAAGACAAGGTTCAATTTGGACTGAAAATTATCAGCGCGAACTGGAGTTCAGCAGATCAACTCTGGAAGCTTGAGGCTGTGCATGAACCCTCTGGTGAACACCTCGCATTTACGTGCAAGTTCTTCCTGAATTGCACAGGCTACTATAATTACGACAAGGGCTATCGGCCCCATTTTAAAAACGAGGAGTCCTTCAAAGGACAGATCATCCACCCCCAACACTGGCCAGAAAACTTCGACTATTCGGGCAAGAAAGTTGTAGTAATCGGCAGTGGAGCCACCGCGGTTACCCTCGTTCCATCCATGGCGGATACAGCAGCACATGTCACCATGCTACAGCGCTCGCCGACCTACATCATGTCCCTTCCCGACAATGACAAGGTCGCTTCATTTATGGCGAAGATCATGCCGAAATCCTGGGCTTATCTGATAACACGCAAACGCAACATCCTGATTCAACGCGCCCTATATCTAGCAAGCATGCGCTGGCCAAATTTCATGAAAAAAATCCTGATGCGCAATGTCAAAAAAGAACTCGGGCAAGATGTCGACATGAAACACTACACGCCTCGCTACAACCCTTGGGAGGAACGTCTCTGCGCAGCACCTGATGGGGACTTTTTCGCGAAAATACGGGAAGGTAAAGCTTCCGTGGTGACAGATCACATAGAATCCTTCACCGAACACGGAATCAGGCTGAAGTCAGGACAGGAACTCGCTGCAGATGTCATCGTCACAGCAACAGGGTTGAACGTTCAGATGATGGGCGGCCTGCAACTATGTGTCGATGATCAGGAAATCAAGCTCTCCGAAAAGATGACCTATAAGAGCGTCATGATTGAAGACGTACCAAACTTTTCTTGGGTATTCGGCTACATCAATGCGCCCTGGACCCTTAAATGCGACATCGCCAGCCGTTACATCTGCCGACTGATCAAGTTTATGGACGAGAACAATTATACCGTCGCGACCCCTAGCGATGTTGGAAACAATAAACTACCTGAAGGCATGCTCGATAACTTCGCCCCGGGTTACGCGCAACGAGAGAAACACCTGCTACCCCGACAAGGAAAAACTGGCCCCTGGAAGCTTGAAATGCATTACGGAAAGGACAAAAAGGTTCTTTTGAAAGAACCTGTTGATGAGCCCAACATGCACTTTGACACGGCCGCTGAACAGATTCTTCGCAAGCCGGAACCACAAGTCAATGCAGCTTAAGCAACAGAGAGGTGGAAGTATGACCGGATATGCACTTCCACCAGTCGTGATGATTCACGGCATGTGGAGTACAGGGGAAACTCTGGCAGAGCTGAAACAAGCTTTTGAATCAGAGGGGCACACAGTTCATGCGCCCTCTTTACCCCTTCACATGCCAATTAACGAACATACCGATGACTCTCGCAATAAATTGGCGAGAACCGGCATCAGGGCTTACGTCGATTTCGTATTGGGTTATATCGACCAACTTGATTCAGCCCCTATTTTGGTTGGTCACTCAATGGGCGGTCTCATTGCGCAACTGGTTGCTGCAGAAAGGGAGATCGAAAAACTCATCCTTATCTCTTCAGCCTCCCCTGCTGGTATCAATTCATGGACTTGGAGCGCACTTCGCACCTTTGGTCACAACCTTTTCAAATTTCCGCTATGGCGAACGAGCACGGACATAAACCTTAAAAACATCAGGTACGGTATCGCTAACAGCCAACCACCCCACATTCAGGAAGATCTAGCCAAAAAGGTAACTCTGGAATCAGGACTTGCATCAACAGAAATAGGGATGTGGTTCTTGTTCAAATCACCACCTAGCAGGGTCAACTTCGATAAAATCAAATGCTCTGTTCTCGTGCTCGCCGGACTTGAAGATAAAATCACTCCGCCTGCGCTGCAAAGAAAGATACACAGTCACTTCAAGAGCCCTGCGTCAATCCGTCTGCTTGAGGATGTATGCCACTGGACGGTTGGCGGCACTTATCTACCCCGCGTTAAAGCGCATATATTTAGCTGGCTGAGCGAGCAAAGAGTCGAACAGAATATTCAAGAACAAAAACAGGTCGGATAAGGTATTTTAGTAGCAAGTTCGGAAACAAAGGGAGGACTTGAAACCTAACCAAACATTCGCCTTAACTTGGCTTTGAGATTAAAGACTGCCAGGGACAACCGTGACCTCTAATGAGCCAATTTCCATATGCTCGATTTCCCAGGCTCCTGAGGAATCCTCCACGGTAGAGGTTTTGCGCAAATCTTCAGCGCGGGTATAAACAAGTAACAACGCTTCGTAATCGACCGAACTTTGCTCCACTTCGATCACAGACTTCAAATAGCCGTAAGTGCTCCACGTTTCAGCATGAGACTGGGCAGACATATTGCTGATAACACGAGTCACATTTTTATCCCTATCCATAAGTACAACTTGAGGAATAAAAGCCCCGTGATCGATACCCCGGCTTTTGTATGACTTCACATAGGTTTTAATCGTGAGCAAAAAGTTCTTGCGAACATCAGGTAGCTTCACAATTCGGTAGCGGCTATCACCATCCACAAAGCGATAAGAAAAATCGGTACTTTCAATTGGCACATGTAAACCTTTATCCCGACGAAGTTCAAGAGTGCCAACGTTTGGAAGCTTGTTACAACAGCGTTCAGAGAAACGACTGAAATAGCTGGGCTGGTTGCCACTAGCTAGAATTTGCGCCGCAACTGGATCTGCACCCGCCGGGAATCTGAGTTGCGAACCATCATCCTTCGCTGAATATATAACAGCATCACTGACTTGCTCTTCGCTCTCACGTCGCTTGATTTCATCCTGCATAACCTGGGGACTGTAAAAAATCACATTCGATTCCCCCTGGTTGTCGAAGGTCACGAAGAATGGCCGTTCGCCATCACTGTTCACATTACCCTGTAGCAAATCTTCACTGTCGACAAAGTCGGCGGGATTGACTTTTGTCGCATCAAACGTGGAATCTCCGCCCTGCGCACGCAAACGCTTGACCACCTCATCCGTTTCATTTTGCTGTGATTCACGCAAAGCGCGATCAAAGGGGTTTTCTGAAACGACTTCGCTTGATTTTGACGGAGTTACTTCGGAAAGACCTTCCTGAGCGACTTGGGATTGCTCAGTCGAGCTGGTTTCAGGCTCAGAAGACGCCGCAATTTCAGAAGGATCTACATCGGATTGAGCCTGATCAGGTTGAGCATTAGGCTCATCACTCGCAACAGAGTCCTCATATCCGGCATTCGCTTCAACCGAATCTGCCGTTTTAACTTCTTTTGGCTCGGCACCTTTTAACTTGTCGAGCTCATCAGCATCCAGTTCTGAAACCTGTTTTGCACCTGTATTGCCAAAAGCATCATCGGCCACTATGTAACGTTCCGCGCTTGCTGAAGACATAAAAAACAGCACAGACGCAGCAACGAGCGCACGTAGGCAATACATATTAGAACTGGCGTCTGAACTGGACCCCAACTCCGTAGATTCTTGATGAGAATTTAACATCCAAACCTGCGTAAGGGTTGTAAACAACGTTGGTAAAGTTAGTACAGTTTAGATTACAACTGGTGTTATTTTTAATGTAATCGACCGACTGCATATAAAACACACTTGCACCAACCCTGGTTTGCTTATCCCATTTATACTCAAAACCCAAGCCCCAATGTTTCATGTCGCCGACTGGAACCGGGCCGAAAACATCATCTCCTACAGGCGTCTTTCGTAACTCTAATCCGTAGCGCAAGTCCAGACGTGAGTTAATATGCTGCGTAATACCAATACCGTAATGCCAGGTATCCTCAAGTCCTAACGGCAGCGTTAGCGAGGTGCCTGTAACAAGGCCGGATAGCAATCGAGCAGTGGTCAACAATTCAAGATCCCGATCGAAATGAAAGGTCCATTCGTCCCAGACACTCCAGTCGGTCCAGGTTGCATCAAGATTCACCGTCCATTCAGGATGCACTCTCATGCTGACGCCGGTTTTGAACTGCTGCGGGATCTCGTAGTCCATATAAATATTACCAGCCTCATACGGCCTACCACGAGGTAGGCCAAGAATCGCTGCGGTAATCGCCCCGATAATCGAGCCATTAAAGCCCTGCCAGAAAGCTGTCCACTCATCGGTATAATCCATCAGGAAGGTGCCTTTTAACTGCATCTCGTCGCCAGTCATATAAGAGGCGCCCCATGAAAACCAGTCATTGGGCTCCCAAAGCACACCAACGTTGTAGGTTGGGGACAGGGACTGCTGCATGTCGATATCTATCCGACCGACACTATCCCAAGGTCCAATGTTACCTTGACACAAAGAAAGAAACGGCAACAACGGATCACGGCGTTTGCCGATCGGTTTATCAAACTCACAGGCAAATGCGTCCTGAAGAATCTCGGTAACCGCAATCAAAAAGTTTGGCGCCCGGTTATCCTGCGCGATATAAAAACCCTGATGAGAAAGCTGAACACCCAGTCCAACTGCCCACTCATCGGAAATCTCATATCCGACTGCGGGGGAAAAATAGGTGTATCTCTGAATAGCCGCTTCTTTACCGAGGAATCTTCCGGGGTCTTCAGCGTCTTTAAATAATCCCAGAGGAGAGTGCATGTAATTTTTAAATGCAAAAGTGAATTTTGACCCAGGCTCATTTACGGAAAAACCGAACTGAAAGGGTAGCGGTGCCGGTCCACTCCACACCCACTGCTGAAGACCGAATCCTGGGATATAAATAGCTGGTTTACTGGTATGACTTTCGCCATAGCCATCTCCGCCAACCACTGGATCCCTTGGAACCGTAGGATCATAAGTATTGTACCCCGTCCCATCCAAGCCGAAGATCTCATAATCATCCCCGGCAATATATGCCGCATCCAGATCCAAACCGATGATGTATTGGTCGACTTCAAATTGTCGCTCTTCGAGATTAACCAGACCTGCAGGATTATGGTAAACAGCAGCAATACTCGGATCTCGGTCAGCCACAACCGCATTGCCTAAAGACATGGCACGACTGTCGATCGTAATACCGTTACCTACCTGCGCATAAAGATGAGGCGGAAACACGAGTAAAACAGAGAACAGCGCCACCAAAGCACGCTGAAGGGGTTTTGTAAGCAATCTCACATCGACTCCAACATTCGTCTTGCTTA
>DAITOW010000130.1:0-7316 GCA_036833965.1 Oleiphilaceae bacterium | reverse complement strand
ATAGTGGTAGCTTTCATAGTAACGGTTATCTTGCTGATAAAAGTCGTTCCTCAATTTGAAGCCATGTTCTCTAACTTCGGAGCCGAACTACCTATATTCACGCAGTTTGTCGTTGGAATATCGGAGTGGATGCAGGAATATTGGCTAATTTTGATTGGAGCAATCGGGGCTATTGGCTACGCATTTGTAGAGACTAAAAAGCGAAGCCCCGCGTTTCGAGATGCGCTAGACCGATTTATGCTGAAGATGCCAATAGTTGGTCAGATCATTGACAAGTCAAGCGTCGCTCGTTTTGCGCGTGTACTTTCAACGACCTTCGCGGCCGGCGTCCCGCTCGTGGATGCTCTAGACTCCGTTGCAGGCGCAACTGGTAACGTTGTTTACAAAAATGCCGTTAATACAATTCGTGACGAAGTCAGCTCCGGTACGCAACTTCAATACTCAATGAAGCAAACCGGGGTTTTCCCCACAATGGCCGTACAGATGGTTTCGATCGGAGAGGAGTCAGGTGCTTTGGACAGTATGCTGGACAAGGTCGCGGAACACTTCGAAGAAGAAGTTGATAATCTAGTGGATAACATGACTACTCTGATGGAACCAATTATCATGTCTGTCTTGGGCGTACTTGTCGGCGGTTTGATCGTAGCAATGTATCTACCAATCTTCCAAATGGGCCAAGTGGTATAGCTATTATCCCAGCTGTTCTAAGGCAAAGCCCTCCGCTTTGCCTTTTTTATTTAACCAGTCATAAAACCAAAACGACAAATTTTCCATGCAAGAACTTTTCAACACCCTGAACCAGAACCCGACGCTACTTTACGGAGCTACACTAGTATTAGGCCTACTAGTCGGAAGCTTTTTAAATGTCGTAATTCATCGCTTACCAAAAATGCTTGAACAGGAATGGAAGTTACAAGCCTCCGAATTTTTGGGGCTCGATGCACCAAAACTCGAAAAACTCACTCTTTCTACGCCAAACTCAACCTGCCCTAACTGCGGTCACGCGATACGCGCTTGGGATAACATCCCGATCATCAGTTACTTATTGTTAAGAGGTAAGTGCAGCAACTGTAAAACGGGCATTAGCATTCGTTACCCACTCGTTGAACTCACTAGTGGCTTGATGTGTCTTGGCGTCGCCCTGACCTTTGGAGCCTCATACACTGGTGTCGCGTTGCTGCTGTTTACTTGGGCGTTAATTGCCTTAACGATGATTGATGCCGACACACAACTGCTTCCGGATAACATCACCTTACCACTGGTTTGGCTCGGCTTGATCGTCAATCACTTTGAATTGATCACCAATTTCGAAAGTGCATTTTTCGGCGCGATTTTTGGTTATCTGATTCTCTGGTCGATCTATTGGCTCTTTAAATTACTGACCGGAAAAGAAGGCATGGGGTATGGTGATTTCAAGCTACTTGCAGCACTTGGTGCATGGCTCGGCTGGGAAATGCTACCCATCATTATCTTACTATCTTCAGTCGTCGGAGCGAGTTATGGGATCGCCGCAATGTTGATTCGTGGTCGCGACAAAAACAAGCCAATGCCATTTGGCCCCTATCTGGCGGTGGCAGGTTGGATCGCCTTGATCTGGGGCAATGCTATCAAAGCAGTTTGGTTGGGCTAGGCCCGGGAAATTGAAATGTTAATCATTGGTTTAACCGGAGGCATAGGTTCAGGCAAGAGTGCCGCTAGCGCGTTGTTTGAAGAGCTCGGGGTACATGTCGTTGATGCAGATGTTGTCGCCAGAGAAGTGGTTGAGCCCGGCTCCTTAGGCCTTGAAAACATCGCAAAACACTTCGGCCAAGACATCCTCGATTCGTGCGGCAAACTCAATCGATCAAAACTTCGCGAAGTCATTTTTCGTGACAATGAAGAAAAAAAATGGCTTGAAGCACTCCTTCACCCGCTCATCCGCACAGAAATAATCAAGCAACTCGAACAGGCAAGTTCACCCTATGTCATCCTGGTATCGCCGCTTTTATTCGAGACCGACCAGCATTTGCTATGCACTCGAACGCTTTTGATCGACGCTTCAGAAGAGCTGCAGATTGCCCGCGCTGCCAAAAGAGACTCCACCAATGAAGATGCCATTAAAAAGATCATTGCGAGTCAAATGCCACGTGAAGAGAAGCAACAGAAAGCAGACGACATAATTCTTAACGACAATAATGAAGCACACCTAAAGGCCATGGTAGACTTTCAGCACCAAAAGTACCTTGAACTAACAAAAGGCTGAAATGAAGAAACCGCTAATCGTTAATTGTCCTAACTGTGCTGAACCCGTCAAATGGATCGAAGAAAACAGCCACCGTCCATTTTGTAGCGAGCGCTGTAAACAGATTGATCTTGGTGCCTGGGCCTCAGAAGAGTATGCAATTCCTTCCGAAAAACAGGACGAATGGGAACTAACTGACGCTCTATCCGACGCAACCATGACCAAGATGCAATAATGCGAAAAAAACGCCCATGTGTCTTTTGCCAGATTTCCGCCGGAGAGCTTCCTGCAAGTATTGTATATGATGATCAGGACTTTATGGTCATCATGGATGCCTACCCACTCTCTAGGGGACACATTCTCATTCTTCCTAAAACTCATCAGCAGTACCTGAGAGAACTTTCTGAAACGCAACAACACAGGCTGTTCGAATTAGGTACCGCCTTGATGCAAGCATCAGAAAAAGCAGGTTTTGGTTCAGGCGACTCCAACCTCTTATTAAACGATGGCCGGAACGCGAATCAAACGGTTCCCCACCTCCACCTGCACATTATCCCCCGTTCAAAGAATGACTTTCTCAAAAATTTGCCTAAACTAGTCTTACACATAACTGGTGTTTTTGGGATTCAGACAAAACGTGCGACATTGGATGAGCAGGCTAGGAAAATTCGTGAATGTCTCGAGCCTTTTGATTAAGCCAATCGCACACTTAATGGTAGCATCTGCTCTGTTTATGCATCCCGGATTCGCGGCGGCCGATGACTCAAGCTATATCGAGATCAACAAAGCACAAACCACTGAAGATAAACCTCGACACTCGCCCACACTCGCTTGGCTAATAGAAACCCGTAACTACTGGGGCAAAGTGGTTGGCGATGCAGGCAGCCAACTGGATGGATTCTTTGCAGGCGATGATGTCATCAGAAAAACAAACAACAGCTTCCTAAAGCTCGGCTTTGAGTTCCAGCAATTAAAGGGCGGGACAAGCTACCTTGACCCGAAAGTAAAATTTCGACTCGATCTTCCAACACTAAAAGAAAAGCTTCGATTGGTGTTTGAAAGCGAACCTCAGGAAGAGCAATCGATTAGCGAAAAGAAACGCGCACAGGGATCCAACCGTGACCAAAAGGACTTGAACGATTCAGCCGTCGGAGCCCTTGACCTTGAACTAAAAAATAAGCGTAACTTTAACTCCAGTACCGGTGTGGGCATCAAGTTTGGCCAACCCATTGACCCCTTCTGGCGATATCGAACAAATGCTATTTATGCGATTAACCAGGATTGGGAAATTACAACCCATGACAGCTTATATTACTTCCATACGGAAGGATGGGGCACCCAACTGGAGCTAACGGTTCAACGCAACGGACCATGGTTTGTATTCCGACAAACGACAGATGGACGCTACGAATATAATGACCGTCGCTGGGAGTTAGGGCATACCTATTCTTTTTTGCGAGAGATAGACTCAAAACGTGCTATTAATTATCAGGTCGGCATCATTGGTGAGACGCAACCTGATGTACAAGCCACCGGTTATTTTGTTCACGCCATCTATCGACGCAAGATGCACAAGGAATGGCTGTTCTATGAACTGATCCCGGAGTTTTACTATCCCAAAGAAGACAACTGGAAATTCTCCCCCTCCATCACATTCAAGATCGAGATGGTTCTCTCTTCGCAATCACAATGACACTCGAGCCGATCGCCAAAATTGTTAGCCCGTTCAAAGAGAAGTTTGGCATACCAAGACAAGCCTCGTTGATACAACAGGCAAATGGACAAATCATCTTTAGCCGCCCATATGACAACCCGGACGCCTTCATTGGTCTGGAAGGCTTTAGTCATCTCTGGATCCAGTTTCTATTCCATAGAAACATCAGAGACGCTTTTAAACCAACCGTTCGTCCACCCCGATTGGGCGGCAATGCAAAACTCGGAGTATTTGCCACTCGCTCCTCATTTCGCCCGAACGGACTGGGTCTTTCACTAGTGAAACTACATGAAATACTCACCAAGGATAATTCAACCAGTCTGCTGATTTCCTGCCCCGACCTGCTGGACGGCACACCCGTCTTCGATATCAAACCGTACGTTGGATATAGTGACCAGCCAGACAATCCTGTCTGCGGTTTTGCTAACGAAGCGCCTCAATCGAGATTATCGGTTGAGTTTACGTCCGTTGCTGCCCGACAACTGGAACAACATCCAACTCCGGAACTATGCAAAAACCTGAAACTGTTTCTTGAAGATATGATAGGACTGGATCCGCGTCCGGCGTATCAGAAAAATGATGGAGATCGACTTTACGGCGCACAAGTATTCGATCTTGAGGTTAAATGGCGGGTAATCAATAATGCAAGTGCCTTAATCGAAAGCATACAAAAGATTTAGTCCGGCATTCGGAGAACTGCATCGTGATCTGGGCGAAGGTTAAATCAATATGGCTGGCGCAAGCGTACTTAACAGAGCGTCGGGAACTCTTCAGCAAACTTTCCTATCCATTCCTTCGCGGCGTGCTCCGAATCAATATCCCGACCTTCCACTTCTTTTACCCAAAGCCGGTAATGTTCGATATGGCATATTTGCTCTACCATTCTCGCCCTGTAAGCGTCTTCGACTTCCCGAAATTCAACACCCACCTCGTAGCCATCTGAAGCAGCCAGACACCAAATAACTCGAGCTTGAGCCTCAAACGCAGGCGTTGTGATGGGGATTTTAACGCTCACAACAGCACCGAGCTCGTAAGGGCGCCGGGAAGCAAAACTCAAACCGCCGACGCTTATATCTTTCGTCGTACTACAAACCACATCTTGCGCAGTGATGTTAGCGAGTTCAATCGGCATGTCTGAAGGATGCCGGATGTATGCACGTGCAACCATATTCAATCCCTTGTGTTACCTGTTTATTCTTGTAACTACCAATTTAGCACTAAGGATAAAAAACGCAATTTCAAAACTCTTTACTTAGCTAATGCCGAGTAATGTATCTGTTCATTACAATACCAAGACTGCCGTCAATTGTATATTTATTAATCACTTCGGTAGCGCCTACCCGAGTGTAAGCTTCCTTGTCCTGAAAATCATTTGAACCCAAGGCTATTATTGGTGCCGGCTTCGAAGAGTTTCTTCGCGACTCAATTTGCCGCATCATTTTAATAATGGTAAGCGCATCAACATCCTGAAATTGATCATCTATCAATACCACATCAAACGCCTCGGCTCGAAATGCATCAATCGCCTCAAAGGCCGAAGAGTAATGCACCAAACGTACGCCCATGCGGGCACAGTTGTTGCGCGTATACTCAATACAAACCAACTCTTCAGCCACTAATAACACAACACCCCTCGCAACCGCACCCGATAGATCACCTGGCAAGCTTAGATCTTGGTTCACACCATAATAGTCAAGCAAAGTGTATCGCGTGACCAGACTTGGCAGCTCTCCAACCTGCATTCGGTATTGCGCAATATAATTTATAAGGAGTAAACCAATTTCAGCGAACTGTTCACGCGACAAATATCCTTGTATGCCAAGATCAATATAGTTTTGCCCATCTCCAATTTGAGGAGACTCACTGACGACAACAATTTGGGAATGGCCGCCCAACTTACGTCGAAGATCCGCTACAAACTCCTTGGAAGACATACTCTCCACCATATCCGAGATGATAACGAGGTCAGGCAGAATTTTATTCTTATGAGTAAACTCATGGAGCTTTTCTACTCCTGATGCATACTGAATCGTCACACCGGCCGCTTTTAGCGTCTTGGCAATCACACTATTAGCCTGGTCAGGCAGGTCGTATACGAGAATGCTCATCTGCTTAATTGCATTGTTATCAGAGATATCGAGGCTCGATGTATCCGGTGCATCAAAACCGGGGAGAGACAGGCTAAGACTTTGCTTGAGCTCCCCATCCAATCCCATTGAGAAAACCCAGCGCGCTCCCATAATATAGCAAAGCATTTCAAGCATCGGCGTTGGACCTTTTTCCGGAGCTTTACGCCCATCATCGTAACTATGTCTCTCTGAAGATGCTCCAGGCTTTCCAATAGTCACCAACTCCAAAACATGACGCGGCCCCGTCCTAGTATCGGGTTGATATCTGGCCTTCAAAGTCATCGACTCGACGCTGGGTTGCAGCAATGCGCGCTTAAAAGCGTTACGAATAATGCGCTTTATTTTTTCCGGATCCCCGACAGTAAAAACCGGGATACCGGGGTCAAACTGTATGTTCGCCAAAATATCACGCCGCTCCATCCTTGGCTTAAACTCGTGGTACACCTGCAGTGTCATCACCTCTAATTTGAAGCGAATCTCACTCAGATTCAATTCGCCTGATTCAATTTGAGCCCGGTCATGCAAATTTGACGCTACGCTCATGATTGCAGCTAGATAATCCCGCTTGTAAATAGCATCGAGATCACAGAAAGCAGCTGCCTTAGCCTGTGTGACTATCGCCCTCGAGAGTGCGTTCTTGATATCAAGACTGGCATGCTCTGTTACAAGACTCTGGCCCACCTGTCCCCGCTCGATCTTCGTAATATGGGATTCAAGGTCCTTGATCTGGGACTCGAATTCAAAACGCTCAACCTCTGCATTCTCCCTGTGAGACAGGAAACTCCGCCAGACAGCACTTAGCTCATCATTGCGCGACGCAACAAGATTTCGCAGTTCAGCGGGCATAACCTTTGACTTGCTAATTGCGCGTACAAAAGCAGCATTAGGCTTGAAATAGTGCTTATAGAATAAAACGTATGCCGCCAGCCAGATAACAAAAAGTTTAAGCACTTCTTTGGTGAAACCAATCCAATGTTCACTAACCAATTGCGAAAGATGGTCGCCGTAGAATAACTCAAGATGAATTGCACCAACCCAGTAATCACCTTGATTGCCTTCTTTCCAGATACTCAAGGGGTGACTTATCTTATTGACGGGGCCACGCAACAAATTCTTACCAATTCGCAATACCTGAACATCGTCTTTCTCGACATGCCAGTAAAAATTCACCTGTTGCAAATGAGTATGTCCCACCTCATTTTTTGCCAACGGCCCGGCAGCAAATGCACAGGTGAACTCCATACCGTTCAAG
>DAITOW010000129.1:0-7417 GCA_036833965.1 Oleiphilaceae bacterium | reverse complement strand
CATGCTGGCGATCAAACGCATCATCATTGTTGCCTTTCCGGCCTCGATGAGCGCCGTCGCGACTGATGCCTTGAAGTAATTCCCATCAAAAAGCCATGTCGACCTCATAATATGCAAACCAATTATGCCAGTCCTTTCGGGGAATTTGAACTCGCTCGTTTCCCGCTATTCGAATCGAGTAAGTCTCAACAGAATCTGCAGGCGTGGGAGGGGGCCGATACCCTGTTACTTGAGCACATTGAACAACTGGATCTGGGTTCGGCACCGCGCATCCTGATCATCAATGACAGCTTTGGCGCTTTAAGCTGCGCTCTGGCCTCTTACTCGCCGGTGATTCAAACAGACTCGTTTTTGTCTCAAACCGCAATCAAGAACAATCTGCGTGCCAACGCGTGCACAGAGCCGGAGGCGGTTCTTGCGAGTACTGAAGAGCTTTCAGGGCATTTTGATCTCGTGCTTATAAAAGTTCCAAAATCCTTAACCATGTTAGAGGATCAGCTCTATCGCCTGCGCGACCAAATTAGTGAGCACTCACTTGTCATTGCTGCCTGTATGGTGAAGTCCCTGAGCAAAAATACCCGCCAGCTATTTGAGAGTACACTAGGCCCAAGTACACAGTCACTGGCAGCCAAAAAAGCACGTTTGATTCACTGCACACCAGAACCAAGTCGCTGGCAGGGTGAATCCAAATACCCGCGCAGCTTCAAAGCCTATGAGATGGACTTCCTGTGCCACGCCAATGTCTTCGCTGAAGGCCGGGTTGATCCGGGAACTCATGTTTTTCTCGCGAACTTGAACTTGCTACCAAAAGCTCAGAGCCTGCTTGATCTGGCGTGCGGCATGGGCATCATGGGCATAAAAAGCGCACTTGCGTGCGAAGCGACACAGGCATACTTCTGCGACGAGTCTTTCATGGCCATCGCGAGCACAGAACACAATGCAAAAACGCATCTCCCAGGGGTTCAATGTGTCGCGGAAGCGGGAAACGGTATTCCAGAGACCTTCCCCAAGGTAGAACTGATTGTATGTAACCCCCCTTTCCATCAGCAACAAGCGGTAGGAACTGACATCGCCCTTTCAATGTTTCAGGATGCGCATGCGCATTTGATAACAGGCGGGGAGTTTTGGGTCATCGCCAACAGACACCTTGGCTATCATGGCCCGTTAAAAAGGCTGTTTGGTAATTGCGACAACATGGCGCAGCACAGCAAGTATGTCTTGCTGCGCTGCACCCGAACCTAAGCAGTCAATATGACGAATACAGCGTTGGTAATGCAAGGTCGCGACTGGCTCATTCTGGTCGGCTTGTCTCTGTTATGGGGTGGTTCCTTCTTTTTCAACGAGATTACCCTACTCGACTTCTCACCTATCACGGTTGTCTGGCTTAGAGTAACCATCGCCGCATTCTGTTTATGGTCTCTGGTTTTCATCCGGAAGTTTCGTTTACCAAAAACACCAGCGTTCTGGAAAGCAATTATCCTGATGGGGTTGGTCAACAATGCGCTGCCGTTTACGCTGATTGTTTGGGGGCAGCAGGAAATCAGCTCTGGTCTGGCCTCGATTCTAAACGCAACAATGCCCCTGTTTACTGTACTGGTTGCTGGCGCCCTGCTTAGTGACGAGCGCATCAAACCCTCAAAGATTGTTGGTGTATTGATCGGGTTTGCCGGCGTGACTGCAATGATTGGCCCCCAGTACCTCAAGGGACTCGGAGAAAGCGTTGTGGCGCAAGTTGCTGTTTTAGGTGCGGCCCTTTGCTACGCCCTGGCGACGGTATTCGGACGACGATTCCGTGAGATGCAGATTCAGCCGATCGTGATTGCGGCTGCACAAGTAACGATGGCCAGCCTCTGGTTACTACCCGCCTGTTTGCTCGGAGACAACTTTTCAGAACTGGCAGGTGCAGGCAACAACGCGTGGCTTGCCGTTATCGCGCTGGGCATGTTCTCAACAGCGCTGGCCTATGTTGGCTATTTCCATCTGCTTTCAAGCTCGGGAGCGACCAATTTGTCACTGGTGACCTTCCTGGTGCCAATATCTGCCATTCTGCTAGGCTGGTTGTTTCTGGGCGAGCAACTCAAACTTATTCATTACCTCGGAATGCTCTGTATTTTCGCCGGTCTCGCTGCGATTGACGGCCGCCCGCTAAAAATATTCTTAAAGCAGAAGGAGAAAACGCTTTGACGCTCGCTTCGACCTTTGCTTTCATCCTTGCGATGTTTGTGCTCGCACTAACACCGGGACCCGGAGTATTCATCTCAATTTCCGCCGGCTTTCGGGAACCGCCGAAGCGCATCGTGGCCATGATTTCGGGAATCATTACCGGCGACATCCTGTTTTTAATGCTGAGCATCTATGGTTTGAACTGGGTGGCAACGCACCTTCAAGGTGCATTTTTGTTCTTGCAGTACGCCGGTGCTGCATATTTGTGCTATCTCGGTTTTGTGATGCTGAAAAATCGCAACAACACGCAACTCAACTTCAACGAGAACGACGACAAGCGGACCGGAAAACTCGGTTACATGGTCGGATTAGTCGTCACCTTGGCCAACCCCAAGGTCATCTTCTTTTATGTCAGCTTTTTGCCTAACTTTATGGATCTACAAAGCCTGAATGTCATTGACATCCTGATCGTGATCGCCGTCATCGCAGTGGTGCTCGCGATGAGCATGGGTTTTTATGCATGGCTTGCTTATAGTGCCCGCCATGCTGTGGTATCCGAGGCAGCTCAAAAGAGGCTGAATGTCGCCTCGGGCATCCTGATACTGTTAACTGGCGCGATCTTCGCATTTAAAATGGGCTAGTCATCGAAACGGACGAATAAGAATGGAACTGGAACTAATCGCCCTGCTGGGTATGGGCTTTACCTTTGGCTTGTTACATGCGCTCGATGCAGACCACGTCATGGCCGTGAGTTCCATGTCGAGCAGCCGTGACGACTTTCAATCTCGCGCGAAATCCACCTTTGCATTCTGTGCCCGCTGGGCTCTCGGCCACGGTGGTATTTTGTGCGTTCTGGCCGCCGCTCTGCTCGCCTTCGAATTACAGCTTCCAGCCTGGCTCAACACAGGCGCAGAGAAACTGGTCGGCGTAATATTGATCGCACTTGGGATATGGATCCTATGGTCATTTAAACAGAACAAGGTGCGCTTACGCATTCATGCCCATGGCGATCACGTTCATGCCCACCTCGCCGACGACACACATTCAAGCAAGAGTGTGAGCGAACATGGCCCTGTCTTCGTCGGGATCACCCATGGTTTGGCCGGTAGCGCGCCCGTGCTGGCGTTATTACCAACGCTGGAACTGGCGAACAGTACTTGGGGCTTTATTTACGTATTGCTGTTTTCGCTGGGCGTGCTTTGCATGATGATGATATTTGGCCTGGGTTTCGGTTACGTGCAAACACGTCTCATCCGTTTCAGCGCCCGACTTTTTGAGTGGTCCCGAGTCTTGGTTGCCAGCATCTCTATCGGGTTTGGCACCTACTGGTTGGCAGGATAAACGCGCTAGATACTAGTCTCTTAAGTCATCCAGCAAGGCAGAGAGAGTTTGACGACCTTTCGTCTTCGCTCTTTCCTTATCCTGTTCGTCGCCACCTTCCCACTGCACATCATCGTCAGGCAATTCATCAAGAAAGCGACTTGGTATCGTCTCGATTTTCTCTCCAAACTGCTTTCTGGAGGCAGCATAAGTTAAGGCAAGCGTCTGTTTTGCCCGGGTAATACCGACATACATCAAACGCCGCTCTTCTTCGATATTGTCTTCCTCGATGCTGTTTCTATGAGGAAGTATTTCTTCTTCCAGCCCCATGATAAATACATGCGGAAACTCCAATCCTTTGGAGGCATGCAAGGTCAACAAATGCACCTTGTCGCTATCGTCTTCCTCTTCCTGCTGCTCGAGCATATCGCGCAGCACAAGTTTCGAAATCGCTTCATCAATGCCAATTTCATCCGCGGTACCTTTGTCTGCATCCAGCATGGCTTTCATTGAATCAACAAGATACCAGACGTTCTCCATTCGCCGTTCAGCGGCTTTTGGTGTGCTCGCATTCTGATACAGCCACTGATCGTATTCGATATCGGTAAACAGTTGCTTGATCACTGGGATCGGATCTTCTTCGTAACAGCGGCGCGTTGTGTTCTCAAGCCAGTGACAAAAACGCCGAACTTTCTCCAGCGATCGGCCATTCAATACCCGCTCCAGACCGAGCTCTGAACAGGCGCTGTACAAACTGATATTGCGCTCGGTCGAATAGTTGCCCAGTTTTTCCAGGGTACTGGGGCCGATCTCCCGGCGAGGCACATTGACGACACGTAAAAACGCAGCGTCATCATCCGGATTCACCAACAAGCGCAGGTAGGCCATGGCATCCTTGATTTCATTCTTGGAGAAAAAAGAAGAGCCCCCCGACATACGATAAGGTATCTGAAATGCCTGCAGTTTTATTTCCAACAAACGGCTTTGATGGTTACCGCGATAAAGGACCGCGAAATCCTTGAACGAGACATTACGTTTTAACTTTTGGTCAAGGATTTCCGCCGCAACCTGCTCTGCTTCGGCATCTTCATTTCGACAACGAATAATCCGAATACGATCACCTGCGCCCATATCACTCCAAAGACGCTTCTCGAAAACGTGTGGGTTATTGGCAATCACGACGTTGGCAGAGTTGAGGATAAGACTGGTGGACCGGTAATTTTGCTCCAGTTTCACCAATTTCAGGGTTGGAAAGTCCTCTTCCAGCTTTGCGAGATTCTCTGGCCGTGCGCCTCGCCAGGCATAGATCGACTGATCATCGTCACCCACCACAGTCAGCGCCTGCCTCTCCTCAACGATCAGCTTCACCAGTTCGTATTGTGCAATGTTGGTGTCCTGATACTCATCAACCAGCAGGTATTGAATCTTTTGCCGCCACTTTCTCAGCACCTCCGCATCGCTTTGAAACAAAGTCACCGGCAACAGAATCAGATCATCAAAATCCAGCGCGTTATAGGCTTTCAGGTAGCGGTTGTAGAGCACATACACTTGTGCGATTTGCAGTTCTTCCGGTGTTTTGGCATGACTCAGTGCAGCCTCTGGCGTCAACATTGCGTTCTTCCAACTGGAAATCTGCATTTGCGCGATATTCAGGATGTCGCTGTTCTCTTCACCCTCCCTGATCATCAAGTCGCGTAACAAGGCTTTCGCGTCTTCGGAATCGAAAATCGAAAATCCGGGTTTATAACCCAGCTTTTTATGCTCGGTGCGAATAATATTCAAACCAAGATTGTGAAAGGTACTGACCGTTAAACCGCGCGCATCCGGACCACTCACGAGTTTACTGACTCGCTCCTTCATTTCTCGCGCAGCTTTATTGGTAAAGGTTACCGCGGCGATGTTGCGTCCTTTCAAACCACACTGGTTAACCAGGTAGGCAATCTTCCGTGTAATCACACTCGTCTTACCACTGCCCGCGCCCGCGAGCACGAGCAAGGGGCCTGCGACGTAGTTTACGGCTTCGCGCTGTTTCGGGTTGAGCGTTGTACCCAAGGTAACCTCTGGTCGAGCATGTGTCTTTGGAAGGACCGCATAGTTTACCTGAGTTGGCTTTATCGAAAAAAGGATTCTTTATTTCATTTCACGGGGTTTAAAAATCGCGTCCCGAACCCATAATTGGAGTCTTCGAAAAAGAATGACGGAAATCCTGAATGCCATCCATTGCACAGTTAATTGCCGACGAACTGGCAGTTCGTACCGAACAAGTTGAAGCCACGATACAACTCATCAATGAAGGCGCGACTATCCCCTTCATTGCCCGCTACCGTAAAGAAAAAACAGGTGCGTTGGATGACACACAACTGCGAAAACTCGACGAGCGGCTCACCTATCTGACAGAGCTACATGAGCGCCGTGATGTCATTTTGAAAAGCATCGCCGAGCAAAACAAGCTCACGCCAGGGTTGGAAAAAAGCCTGCTCGCCTGCACAAGCAAACAGAGCCTCGAAGATTTGTATTTGCCCTACAAGCCAAAACGCCGCACCAAAGGTCAAATCGCGATTGAAGCCGGTATAGAGCCACTGGCAGATTTGCTCTTTGCCGATCCAAATAAAGATCCGGAAGCCGAAGCGCAGGCCTATGTGAACGCCGAGGCTGGTTTTGAAGATGCAAAAGCGGTGCTTGATGGTGCAAAGTATATTTTGATCGAACGCTTCAGTGAGGACGCGACACTGCTCGGAAAACTCCGTGACGAAATGTGGAACTACGGAGTACTGGCAAGCAGTGTCAGCGATGCCTCTCATGCCGATGCCCAGAAGTTTCAGGACTATTTTGAATACAGTGAAGCGATCAAGAAGATCCCTTCGCACCGTGCACTTGCCCTGTTTCGAGGCCGCAAAGAGGGCGTGCTTTCACTCAACCTGGAGCATGCGGAAACCGACAAATCGTCCAGAATTGCGGTATCTCCCTGCGAGACCATGATCGCAATGCATTTTGGCGTACAGGATCAGGGCCGCGCAGCCGACACTTGGCTAAAAGAAGTGGTGCGTTGGACATGGCGCGTCAAGCTCGGCATGAGTATTGAGACTGAGTTGCTAGGGCAACTTCGGGAACAGGCAGAGGAAGTCGCGATTAAAGTCTTTGCCGATAATCTGAAAGATCTGCTTCTTGCAGCGCCTGCCGGACCAAAGGCAACCATCGGCCTTGATCCCGGTTTACGGACTGGCGTCAAAGTGGCCGTCGTCGATGCGACGGGCAAGCTGCTTGATCACGCTACGATCTACCCGCACGCACCAAAAAATCAATGGGACGCATCTATCGAAGTGATCGCCGCGCTTGCCAAAAAGCACGGTGCGGAACTATTGAGCATCGGTAACGGTACAGCCTCAAGAGAGACTGAAAAACTGTGCGCTGATGTGTGTAAACGCTACCCGGACCTACCGCTGTCCCGCATTGTTGTGAGCGAAGCAGGCGCGTCCGTTTATTCCGCATCCGAAACCGCTGCGAACGAGTTTCCGGACCTGGATGTGAGTATCCGTGGCGCTGTTTCAATCGCCAGACGTTTGCAGGATCCTCTTGCCGAATTGGTAAAAATTGAACCAAAAGCCATCGGGGTCGGCCAATACCAGCACGATGTCAGCCAGTTCAAACTCGGCAAGAGTCTGGATGCAGTTATTGAAGATTGTGTAAACGCCGTTGGCGTTGATGTGAACACAGCATCCGCTCCGTTGCTTGCCCGCGTATCAGGCGTTGCAGCAAACACCGCGAGCAACATTGTCGCATTCCGTGACGCCAATGGTGCTTTTCAATCAAGGTCCGAACTAAAGAACGTGCCAAGACTCGGTGAAAAGGCTTTCGAGCAATGTGCAGGTTTTCTAAGGGTAAATGGCGGCAACAACCCACTGGATGCATCAGCGGTTCACCCCGAGTCCTATCC
>DAITOW010000128.1:0-7467 GCA_036833965.1 Oleiphilaceae bacterium | reverse complement strand
ACACCCGCAAACAACAAAGCGAAAACAACATGTATTTTCACTAAACTACTTGGCATAACGAGATCAACTCCACAATTGATAGCGATAAATGTTTAAAAACGTAACGAAATGTACAAGCGCTTACGGGCAAGTGTAACAGGGTCTATACTTGCCGTAAGAGTTTTTTTCGCGAGGTTATCCTTTCCGTTAGACACTCTTACTTTGTCTCGACCATAAAGATCGATGCAAAAAAATATAATATGTCGCATAGGGAGAATCGGCTATGAATTTTGAAGCAGCAAAAGCTTATTTGCTTAGCAAACCTGAAGCGCGAGAAGATTATCCATTCGGACCACCTGTACTTGTACCAAAAATCAAAGGGAGCATGTTTGCGACCCTATCAAAGCAGGACGGTGTGCCACACATAAATTTGAAATGTGACCCGGTGTACGCTGAAGAACTCCGCGAGATGTATGAAGCGGTTGTTCCAGGCCATCACATGAATAAAACCCACTGGAATACAATTGTGTTAGATGGTTCGATTCCTGATGAAGAAATTGAACGCCTGATTGATCACAGTTATTCCCTTGTCGTCAAAAAGCTTAAGAAGTCACAGCGTACTCTGCTTGAGCAGGCTTACGAACACGACGAGCTGTATAAAGAGCTGGAACTTCAGTTTGTAGCTTGAAATACCTGCCAGGTTTCCGAAGTATTGTCACCGAAGTTATTGGAACAAATGCACTATGTTTGACGTTGAGGATTATTGTACTGGATGACCTAGAACCATCGTCCAGTACACCTCATAGTCAGCGTTGTCTGCGATATAAACGGCGACAGCACCTTCTTCGTACGAACCACTCATAATTGCAGAACAGTGACTCGGACTATCGAGCCAACCTTGCATCACCGAATCGACAGTATAAAAACCTGCAGCGATATTTTCTCCAACCATGTTCCAATGATAACCCGCTTGCGTTGCTCTACTGCCGACACGCAAACCGTTAGAACCGGTATGACTGAAAAAGTTGTTGTCCCCCATGTCTGTGGAGTGACTTAGACCTGCAGCTTCCAGCTTACAGTTCCAGGTAACGGGAGCGACTGCTTCATAAAAATCCGCACCACAATATCTCGCTTGGGCACGCGCCGCATTAAGCGCCACGAGCAACTCATCGTCCAGGGCACTCGTTAAACAATCATCACTCATCAACTGTTGAGCAACCAGATCACTTTGTCCCTGAGCAGTCGCGCCGGACTCAGACAGACTGCGCACCTCACTGCTCGAATCGTACGCACCGGAAGAACAGGCGCCTAAAGCCACAGCACAAAGCGAGCCGCCCAACAAACGAGTGATATTTCCAAGTGCCAACATAGCGGTACGAACCATTCAGTTTCAATGCACCTGAGTACAGCAGCTGCTTTGCTTTCCTTCCGTTGTGAGAGAGTTCGCTTTTGTGCTCTTGTATGAGGCTTGTTAATCGGGAGGTTTCAAAATGTAAAATGCTGTAAACCCCTTGCTATACAAGGGCTGCAGAAGCGTTTCAGGTAACACTCGTTAACCGTATTTTGGCTATTTGAATTTGTGAGCAAAACCACAAACGACAAACTTTGTCATGGTTCAGAAAGGCCAAAAACCCTAAGACGAACATCCCCACGCTACTTGTACGCATATCGACTCACCAAAAACAATCCGCACTAGTGATACTTTCGTTCACTCTAAAGCGCCGAACGGAGTCGGGCTGATAAAAATAACAGGGACCCCTGAACAATAAACACAAAAGTAAAAAGGTGACGAAATGAAACGATCTCTAAAAACTCTAGCCGGCCTGGTTGGCGGCGCAATGCTTTCTGCAAGTGCGAGCGCGTACGACAGCATGTATATCTTTGGTGACAGCTTGTCAGATACCGGGAACGCGCAGGCATTCCTTGCTCCTCAGGGAATCAACCTACCTGCACGATTCTCTAACGGCCCGGTTGCTGTAGATATCATTGCCGGTGCATACGGCCTTAGCGCTACGCCTTCTCTATTCCTTTTTGGACAAGAGTTTGGTAACAACTATGCTGTAGGCGGCGCCGTAGCACTAGATGCAGATGGTGATGACAATAACGTGACCGACACAAACCTGTCGTCGCAAGTAAACGCATATCTTGCTTACAACGGCTTCCAATCAAGCCCAACGGCTCTTTACGCAGTAATCATCGGTGGTAACGATTTATTTGCAGCACAAGAAATCCGTGCAGCATCTGTTGCAGAAGACGATGGTGCTATTCGTCAGGATATCCGTAAAGCTGCTGAAGCTCGTGTAAGCGCCGCAGTTCAGTCTGTTGAAGCGCAGCTTATGAAACTCGTAGGCACTGGTGCACGTAACCTGCTTGTTGCGTCAGCTCCAGACGTAGCTGCAGTACCGGCTTCCCTTAACGCTTCTGCAGGCTTGAAAGCGCTTGCTGACGATGATCAGGAAGCAACTCGCGCAGGGAAATTCCTGAAGTACACCTCGTTGTTGACTGCTCAGTACAACGAAGAACTGGCTGCAGCAGTAGCCCGCGTTGAGGCTCTTGCAGGCATCGACATCATAGAGTGGGATCTGGAATCTTACTTGAACAACCAGGTTGAAGATGCAGCGTTGAATGGCTACACCAATTCTACTAGCGGCTGTATTGAAGACTTATCTAACTTGCCTGCTTGTGACGGTTACGTGTTCTTCGACACTGTCCACCCGACAACAGCAGTACACACAACTGCAGGTATGGAAGTTATCCAGCTTCTTCAGCAGTAAGCATAATACTTATGCAAAAAAACCAAGGCTCTGCCTTGGTTTTTTTATGCGCCAAACACCGTGATTTTTTAGACTCTCTCGCTGCCTAAAACTTATCGTTATTGGCACCTCGCTGGCCAATAACCGACAAGGCCGCAACCCTATAGGCTTCAGCCAGGGTCGGGTAGTTGAAAATACTCTCAACAAAAATATCCACAGGACTTCCACTCAAAATAGCCATTTGTCCAATATGGATAAGCTCGGTTGCGCCCTCACCTACAATTTGTACGCCCAGTATTTTCTCGCCCTGCGCATCACAGATAATCTTTAAGAGGCCGTCGCGAATTCCGCTAATTTGCCCTCGTGAAATTTCATCAAAGCGCGCCTTACCAACGATCACGTCACCTTTCTCGCGTGCCTGCTGTTCAGTCAAACCGACGCCTGATAGCTCGGGAATAGAATAAATACCCGAAGGGATCATTTGTGCCATCGCGCCAACCTCAATACCCAGCGCGTTGCAGCTTGCTCGCCGCCCTTGTTCCATTGACGCGGACGCCAAAGACGGAGGACCAATAACGTCTCCTGCAGCGTAGATATTTTGTACGCTCGTTCTCAGAAATTCATCCACTTGGATATTGCCCTGCTCATTCAAGGCTACGTTCAAAGCATCCAACCCCAACTCTGCAATGTTCGCCTCACGTCCCGCAGCAACAAGTAGCTTTGCACTTTTGTATTGAGAGCCGTCATTGCATCGCACAGTTACTTCAGACACGCCATCCCATTCAACAGACTCAACAATATGATCTCCGACCCAGGTTCCACCCATCTCTTCGAACGTACCCAGAAAACGCTCAACCAGGTCTTCATCCATAAAACCCAAGGGTCTTGGATAACGATCAATCATCGTCACTTTCACCCCTAGCGCCTGGAAAATTGAGGCGTATTCGCTGGCAATTACGCCACCACCGAGCACCGTCAAACTGGGCGGCAAATACATCATGGTCAGGATTGAGTCGCTATCGAAGACATTCTCGTGATCTACAGGTATTCCCTGCGGATGACGAGGTACAGAACCGGTAGCGATCACAAAATACTTTGCAGAATAGCTTTCAAGATTGCCATCAACCGCTTCCAGCATCACCGTATGATGATCTGAGAAATGCGCTCTACCGTGCAAACGCTGAATAGAATTGCGCTCGATCTGCCGCGCCATAAATCCATCGTGCGCTTTGAGTACGCTGTTCAATCGATCGATGAGCGTGGCCATTTCTGTATCTTCAGCCAACTCAAAATTACACAGTGCCGCATTCTCACGCATCTTCTTTACACGTAAGGCGTTTTCACGAAGAGTTTTGCTTGGAATTGTGCCTCGATGCACACAGGCACCACCCAGATAACGATCCTGTTCAACAATCGCAACGCTCTGCCCGCTCTTTGCAGCTTGCACAGCGGCTTTTTGACCGGCGGGACCGCTGCCAATGACAATCACATCAAATTCATTCATAACTGATGCGCCCTCACTGCAGCGACGATACCGTCACGCTTGCCAGCCAATTCCTGAAGCTGGTCCTGATACAGATTCAATTCCTGAAACACTTTGTTCTTAAGCGTAGAATCGAGCTTTGTGCCCTCGAGACTTAATGTCGCTAATAATGCTCCGGCATGCACAATCGCCGCTTGTTGACGATATTGATCACATGCACCGTATTCGTTGGAGTAAAAGGAAGTAAGACAAACCACTTTCGGCATCTCCCATGCCTGGTTAATCTCCTGTCCAAATACCGGATGCAGCACATCTTCAAGCTCCCGGATTTTCTCCCTGTTCAGCTTCAAACCCTCCATTACCGACATATCTGAATACATCTGTAAAAAGGCAGCCCGACCAATACCGTGAAGCAAACCGCATAAAAACGCCGTTTCAACATTTTGCTGTGCTGCTCTCGCGATTTCCTTGGCCCACAGGGCGGAACAAAAACCATGCTGGGATATTTCCGACAACCGAGCTTCATGGCCAGGTGCATTGAAGAGTTTGGCGTTCAGCGCAATGCTCAGGGAGATTTCACAAATCAGGCTCATTCCCAGTCTGGCAATTGCCTGCTGCAGGGAGACCATTGAGGCTTTTGGGGTATAAAGTGCAGAATTTGCAACACGCATAACGTGACCCGCAAGATAGGGGTCACTTTGAATAAGATCGGCCAGCGCTGCCGCATCAGAGTCAGGCGAATTTGCCAGACGCATAACCTCTGTCGCGATTGATGGAAAGAGCGGCACATCTACCTTTCCATTACTCAAGAGCTTAACAATCCGCTTGCCAAGCTCTCTCAAATCCGCCGACAGTTCAAAGACAATTTCGGTTTTTTGTTCTTCTGTAATCAAGGGAGGGCCTCTCCTTTCATAAAAACTGAAGAGAGTTTAGTCGAAGAATTGGCCCGCGCAGTCAACGCCCTAAAATTTTCGCCAGTCGAGACCTTGAAAGGATACCTTTCAGCTTGCCCTCTTTGCTAACCACCGGCAAAGGATGCTCGGTATCCAGGGTGTCAGGAATAACCTCCTCCAAGAGCGAGTCAGGCGAGATTTCGATGCCTTTTTCGTAATACTCTTCAGTCAAAGGGTCACTTTCCGCCGCCTGATTATCCACCGCCAGCTCAAGTGTCTCTCGGCTAACCGCACCCTCGTAACCATTGGCAGAAACAACGTAAGCATAATCATCAGAAGATGCTCGCATTTGCTGCAAGGCGTCCCCGATGGTCGTCGCTGTAATCCGGTTCACCGGCGGCTTCATGACGTTTTCCACAGTGAGGGCTCGCGCCCTGTTCACATCACGCACAAAAGCCTCTACGTAATCGTCTACCGGCTCCAGAAGAATCCGGCTTGGCTCGCCAACCTGCACTAACTCACCATCTTTCAAAATGGCTATTCGGTCTCCGACACGCAGTGCTTCATCAAGATCATGAGTGATAAAGATAATGGTCTTATGCAGTTTTTCCTGCAGATGAATCAGTTGGTCCTGCATCTCACTTCGAATCAGTGGATCGAGCGCTGAGAACGCCTCATCCATCAGCAGCACATCCGGGTCCGTGCACAACGCCCTGGCAAGACCAACACGCTGTTGCTGACCACCAGAGAGCTGCGAGGGATAAAGGTCTTCATAACCTTCCAGCCCGACATCCGCCAGCCAGGCTTTCGCCTTTGCGAGACGCTCGGTTTTGCTAACCCCCTGGGTTTTCAAGCCGAATGCAACATTGTCGATCACCGACTGATGCGGCAACAAACCGAAATGCTGAAACACCATAGACATACGCTGTCGGCGGAAATCCTGAAGCCGGCTCTTGTCGAATTTCATCACATCCTCACCGCCAAACAGGATCTGCCCGGCCGTCGGCTCGATCAGCCGATTAAAGTGACGAATCAGCGTTGATTTTCCGGAACCGGAAAGTCCCATAATTACAAAAATCTCACCGCGCTTGATATCAAGATTAATGTCCTTCAGACCGAGGGTATGGCCCGTTTGCTCAAGTATTGCAGTTTTGCTGAGCCCCTCGTAGACGAGCTTCATGTGCTTGTCAGCTTGCTCACCAAACAACTTGTATAAAGACTTGATCTCGATGAAAGTTTCTTTATCTCCGACCAGGTGTTGAGCGTCACTCATTGCTTGCCTCCCAAATGCGCTTGGGAGCGTTTGGCATACGCCTGCGATACGCGATCAAAAATGATCGCCAGTACAACAATCGCTACCCCGTTAAACAAACCTAGAGCAAAGAACTGGTTGTTGATAGAGCGCAAAACCTGTTGACCAAGCCCTGCAACACCAATCATGGAGGCGATAACTACCATCGCAAGCGCCATCATGATGGTCTGGTTTACACCCGCCATAATATTAGGCATCGCAAGTGGCAGCTGTACCTGAAACAGTTTCTGGGTCGGCGTTGTTCCAAACGCATCGGCAGCTTCGAGAACTTCCTTATCGACAAGGCGAATGCCAAGATTGGTGAGACGAATCACTGGCGGAATCGCATAGATGATAACTGCGATCATGCCGGGGATCTTACCAATACCCAGAAGCATCACGACCGGAATCAGATAGACAAAAGCGGGCATGGTCTGCATCACATCAAGAATGGGTGTAAAAATCGATTGAATACGATCAGAACGCGCCATCAGTATTCCGATCGGAATACCGATCAAAATGGACAACAAGGTGCTAACGGTGATGATGCTTAGCGTGCTCATGGTGTCTTCCCACATGCCAAACAAGCCAATACCAAAAAGAGCCAGGGCAACTGCAACCGTGAGTTTCCATGAACGGGCTGCCATATGACATATGCCGGCAATCACCACAATAACCAGCCACCATGGTGCCGCAAGAAGCAACTTCTCAAACCAGATAAGAAACTGAAGCAAAGGGTCGAAGAAGGCCTCGATATTCTCGCCATACTCCCTGGAAAAACTGCGATAAGCCGTATCCAAAGACTTTCGTATCTCGACCAGCGTCTCTCGACTAAGTTCGGGAAATTCCGTAAGAAAAGACATAAACCAGCTCATCAAAAAATATTAAACAGAAAAAAGCCGCTCAAAAGAGCGGCTTGCAGGGATTACTTGGAAAGGAGCGAGTCTTTCACTTTTGCAGCGATCTCCGGAGAAACCCAGGCAGCCCAGGTCGCCGTATCGCTCATCAAAAAGTGTTCGGCCGCTGTCTCGCCATCGGCCTGATTATCTTCCATCCAGGCAAGAAGCT
>DAITOW010000127.1:3256-7479 GCA_036833965.1 Oleiphilaceae bacterium | reverse complement strand
TTATTATTCTCCATTGAAGCGAGATTGAAATAGATTTTTGGTACCTTGCCCGCATACCAACGAGCTCGATCTTCTGTCCAGCTGTGGTAACGGCCAATGCCAAGGTGAGTGTCCTCTGTAGAGGCCATGGTTTCTTTAAGAATTTGTGCCATCACAGAAAGATTGGTGGCCGGATCGAGGAGTTGGGCTTTTTCATTGACGCGGTGAGCGTGCCATTTGAGATTGATTTGCCCCATTCCGACATCCACGCGATCACCATACTTCTCGACAAACATTTTGAGTGTCTCGACCGCTTCATCCATGTCGTCCGCATAGTAGCGAGCGTCGTGAGCCCGGAAAGTAAATGGCCATGGTGAGATGCGGCCATGCTCGATTTCGATACCAGATTCAGTTAGCGCAATGGAGTAAAGCAGGATTGGATCTATGTCGTAATGCCGACCAATTTCATTCCAAACAAGCCCATACTCTGGTCGATCGGTAAACCCAAGATCAGAACTTGAAGCTGCTGCATTGAAGCTAATAAATGAAAGTAAAATTAAGCGAAGGAACACAGCAACCTACCTAAGAATGAATCGTTAAGCGTAGATTACTGAAACTTTAATTGGGTCGTTGTCGTCTCTGGACCACAAGGCTGAATCAAATGTAACAAAATGTGAGATTTAGCTCACAGCTCGACACATATTGTTACATCTGATTCGCTTTCTGGAGCGTAGGGCGAGGTGTTTTGATAGCTATCGGCACTTTGATGACAAGGGTGAAATGCGTGCGTTTTCCGTATCGATGCAGCCCTTAGGGGTGTTCGAGATCTTGGTTTCAATAGGACCTGATTCAAAAAATGGCGGGGCATCCGAGACCTCTTCGGTTTTTATGCCAAGGCTTTCGGCCGCACTATTGAGTGTCGGGTTGTCAATCTGGTTGAGAAGGTCGGTCCCATAAATTCCACCACCAACGAGCGATGCGAGTAATAGCTTTTTCATCATGCGTATTTACCTTTTATTGTCTTGAGTGTATTGATAGTACGACTCTCGATTAGGTGCGTCGTAGTCTGTGCGAGAAGGGTCTACACCATTCAGTGTCGAGTAAGACCGGTTGAATGTTTTGAGATTATTGGTGGCATGACTGTTGTCCATTGTAAGGTCTCCACCGATTTCAGTAATTGCGGTGTCGATTTGCTGATAGACATAATTCTTATTGCTGCCATAAGCCAGATCCGCTTGTTTATCGAGTTCTGCCAAGCGTCTGTCTGATGGCTGATCACTATTTGCATCCGCAACAAAGTTCCCAAAACGAAGTGTCGCAATCTCAGCTTGAAGATCGGTCATACCCGCATCATTCTTGAATGCAGTTTGTAGTGTCTGTCTATGCGTTTCACGTTCTGACTCAGAGTCTAGGAACCAGCCACTTTCGCGAAGATCATTCTGTTCTACACCCGCGATGGCTTTATGCGTTATAGCGCCAAGACCTTCATTTATGCCTCGAAGAGCTGCGCCATGATCGCTGTTGTTAATAAGTAACGCAATTTGCTGTTTAGCCAAATCGGTCTGCTCGGTCTTGCCTTGATCCTTGGCGTTCTGTTGTCCTTGTTCGAAGTCTTTCTTCACTTCGTCCACTCCGTCTCCGGGTAAGGTTACGCTTTGTGGGTTAAGACCCTGATCTACGCGAGTTTGAGCGTTCGCTTGAATTTGCTTGGCTTCACTCTTAGCGCCGTCTTGGTCAAGTGTATCGACTCCCTGTAAACCCTCTTGCTTCAATTGAACGGCAATTTTCGAGCGCTGATCATCAACATTCGAACTGAGACGAAGATGATCGGCGGTATGCATATTCAAGGCATGGGGCAATTCCGCAAACTCTGGGTTGGTTTTCGCAAAGGCTTGGATACGGTCGCTTACTGCAAAGAATGCATCTACCTTACTGGCACCTTCACTGACAGAGAGCCATGGCGTCGCATTGCGAACCGCATCATCATTTGACACCCGGTTTTTGAACATAACATCCAGCTGGTCAGCGATTTCAGCCTGTTTGAGAGATCCAGAGCCTTTCATTTCGGCGAGGAAGGACTGTAAAGAATCTTCCAGGCGATGAGAATTTGCGACAAGATCGATTTGTTTGTTACTAGACAAAGCGCTCGTAAACGCGGCTGCTTCGAGATACTGGTTGGTTTGAGTTCTTGTGAAGCCTGCAGCCTCGAGAATGGCTTTTTGATACGCATCAGACTCTGTACTGGAATCCAACGAACCGACGGCTTTCTGTGCGGAGGTAGCCTTTGCATCTGCAAGCGCAGCTTGCTCGGATTCGGTGAGCGTGGACGAAAACTGATCCTGTAGCTGCTCAATGGCTTGTATTTGTTTTTGCGAGGTGGTGCTGCCATCAGCACTGATGCCAAAATCACCTAGTGAAACACCCGCAGCAAACCTGGCGGCTTGCGCTTCGTTCAACGAGGTATTGATACCGTTTGATTGAAGGTAGCTATTGACCTTACTTTGTAAGGCTTGAGACGAAACCCCATAAGTTGACGAGAGCGTTTTCTGGAAGGTATCGGTATACGCTGAGGTAAAGGCACTATTATTAGTGTTGGCGGTTGCAGCCTGAATTGTGCGGGTCAGTTGTTGCGTGGCCGCATTCATTTGCATCGCTTGCGATTGCTGAGTGTTGCTAGCCTGAGTGCCAGATGCCAATGTTCGAACGGTAGTTCCATCGCCACCTGTCACTGTAGCGCCAGAGACTGTATTGGCACTATACATACTTTGACCTGCCATAACCGACGATACAGTGAGTGGCTGTGGCGAGAGGTTGTTCGCAATCGCGTCGGCACCGGCCTTGTTCGCTTGATTCATGGAGGACATCAACTGCACCATGCCATAGGAAGACCCGGTAATAATCGCAAGGGAGATGACGGGAATACTGGCCATCATTTTTGCACCGATTGCTAACCAGGTAGAACTAATGGTCGCTACTTCATCGACCAGATAAAAACTCGCGGCATTCAGCGGACCAGAGGCGATGGGGGCTAAGGAAACCACATCGGCTGCAGCAGACATCGACATATACAAGTTGATGATGGACGCCATAGGCATCCAAAGCTGGATCCAAATCAATGTTTGGAAATAGCGAATCGCGATCGATGTTCCAAACGATGACATCAAAAGAAGAAGTGCGACAAACGGCGTTACGGCATAGGTAAAGCCTTCAAAAAACGCCATTAAAGGTCGGACTGTTTGATGGAATAAGGTTTCTTCGGCTGCATAGCTAAGATTACGTCGCTCGATGACTGAATTCATCGAGATCGCTGCATTCATATCCATCATTGTTTCGTACTTTCGATGGGTAGCCTGCTCCCAGACCGGCTGAACAATGCCTGAAAAAACAAAGTCTTGGGCGTTAGTATTAATCAGGTTCAAGCCGTCTAAGGCAGAGTCGACCGTCGCGTCCCAATTGCCGGCATTAACTAACCCTAGCGCTCGATTTAACGCGGCCGAAACATCGGTGTCTGTCAACTTCTCGTAGATCGTCTGAATCGAGGTCCACGCTTCAGCGCAGGTTTGATATGCCCCTGGCGGGGTGGTGACAAAGGACTGAGTGGTGAGTGCGTGGTGGTTATAGCGCAAGGCCTCTGGCATTTTGCCGCTATACAGATCCTCGACCCGTTTGTCTCCTAAATCAATCGCACTTAGCGTACAGTCGGCAATGTAGTTAACGAGGGTCTGATGACTATCGGCATGTGGATGAATGGCGTCGTCAATCGCGGTAAACATCACCTGGCGACTACTGTGACTGCGCACGTCATTCAGAACTTTCAATGTATCGCCAATACGCCCGGTGGATGTGGAAGACGTCACTGGAGCGAACGCCACATCAAACATATTCGTGATCTCGTAGCCCAGGGAACTGACGACATAACCAATCATCGCGGGACCCTGCGGTACGTTGTCCACACGATATTGCGCGCCGGATGACATATCGCGTATCTCTACGTTAGCTTTGAAGCCAAACATGATGGCAAACACAATACCGCCACCGATCAAACTTCCCCAGCCCTTAAGCTCTCTACCGCCTGAGTAGATCGACTGAAAGCCGATAATCAATGCACCAATCCAGACACCAACAAAGCCTAGGGTAAAAAACGCACTTTCAGAATTGTTTGCGCCCATTAAGAGCTGCAAACCGATAAAGATTTGCTGCAAAAACTCACCCGAACCGAGTGAGTAAATTGGATACGTCTCCAT
>DAITOW010000127.1:0-3156 GCA_036833965.1 Oleiphilaceae bacterium | reverse complement strand
TTTGATCGGAAGCTATAACCGAGACTTTCATTTTTGACAGTAAGGTTCATACAATCAAATGGTGAGTCTGTGGAGTCGCATTCATACAGTTCAGAGGTTCCACCGTAGTAAAACTGGGTAATATCGATTAATGGGATTTGAAACGAACGATCACGTTTAGGTTGAACTGTAGTGGCCGTGGCTTCGTCATTAGAAGGGCGAATCGCAATCGTCCCATACAAGGACATTAGGGCTTGAACGAACTCGTCGCGTGTCGCCTCGGGAAAGTTTTGATCATACTTTTTGCATTTGATGAGGAACCAGAATGCGTTGTACTTGGGATAGCTCATAGAGCTACCTTCTTCAGCTGCCGCATCACATGCATTCTCGTCAGCGGATTCTAGGTCATTCCACTTGTTGCGAAACGCCTGCACTTCTTGCTGATAAGCGTCCTTAATCGCACCATACTCTTTCTTTACAATTTTGGTTGCATTATCTGCAAGACTACCGAAATCGACTAGGGCGTTATTTGTCTCTGAATCTAACTGGTCTTGTATGGCATCCACACCGCCATCGACGATGCCTTGCGCGAGCTGACAACTATTGCCTAGATACTGGTTAAGCTCTTGTACTTTCTTTTGAATCATCTCGATAATTTTGGAGCCTTCGGGGAACACTGAATCGAGCAGCAAATGAAACATATAGCCCTTGGCGTTTTGAGAGACGTTACGAAGCAGGGTCTCGAATTGGTCGGAATCAATGAAGCTGAACGAGCCTCCAAAAAAATCGATTCCTCCGCACCCGGAATCTATGGAGGGTGGTACGAACTGGACCGGCGTAATGGTTGAAATTTGGCTTTTAACGGTGAAGCGGCCACCGAAATAGCCATTACCAATTGACGACTCAAACTCGCCCGGTGCCGTATACGCACCAAGTTGGTTAAACCAATCGTCGTAAACGGATTGCATGCTCGCGTTGAGCGTTGTTGCAAAGAGGATGAAGGGTAAGAGTATGAGCGCTCGCATTATGGCGTCTCCGCTTTTAAGAGTTCAATGAAATCAGTGGGTGGAATAAAGCCAGACTCATGCGGGTGATCCTGAAGATACTGATCCAAGCGACCGATAAACTCATCATCGCCATTGAACTCATGATCGAGCTTGGCGATTTGCGTGGCTTGATAATCGGTATCACTAATCCAACCATGTTGCTGAGCGGCAAGGGTGACACGTTCTAAAAGCGTGCTAATGGCCATACCGGCTTGACCAAGAGGCGCAAAGTCACCCTCGGGATTGACCAGAAAGGTCGCCGGAGTGTGAATGACACCCAGGGCACTGGCTTGTCCTTGATCAATACGGAACTCCAGACTGGGGTGTCCCGGCGGCGCTTGGCCATCGATCGAGACATAGAAGGGCTCAAACTGATGGTTTTGTTTCACACGTTCAATTACTTCAATGTATTTCTCGGTCGCCGGATCCGTTGAATCAAAAAAGACCCATAGACCATGCTCTTTGGATAAGGTCTCAAGGAGCTTTCGGTGCTGATCCTGGTTGTACTGCAAACGATTGCGCTTCATACCCACAGCAATTGGTGCTCGGATGCTCTCATCGAGCAACGGGTTTTGCATGATGGCGACGGGTTGCGCTCGTGTGGCCTTACTGATTTTGTCGAGGATGTACTTTTGCAGGTATAACAATGAGGCCACCGATTCAGGGGTTCCTTCCTCAAACGTCGCGTCTTTGTAGCGTTGCATATTTTGACGAATCCACTCAGCTGATAATGGTTCAGGCGCTTTAGTCTCGGGCGTGGTCTCAACAGGCATCGGCGGTGCCGTTGGTTCGGGTGCCGGCATAACCTCCATGGTTTCAACCAACTCTTTAGGTTTTTCTTCGGGTTTCTCTTGTTTTGGCTTGGGCAGGTCTTTGAGTTCAGGTTCATAGAAAAACCAGCCCTCTTGGCCACGATCGATGAACCGACCATCGCGTGGCGCATAGTTTGGCGCAGCATGGGTGCTGAGATGAACAAACAATAAAAGTAAGGGTATCAGTCGCATCGTTACGTCACAGGCATCAACAAATTACTCGCTGATAGTAAGCTTGAGGTGAGGGAGCTTGTGCTGATGAAACTGTGTTTTTTAAGCAATTTGATAAAAAGAGCCTACCGGCAAGCGATTTGTGGATAACTTTATTGACGGGAGGAAATAGCCCTTTGTAATGGGAGGAAATTGACCTTTCCGGTTTTTCCGGGAGGAAATAGCCCTAAAATGAAGTGATGGCGGAAGGAACTAGCCCTAAAAGATTGCTCATTTTGTGAAATAGCGCGCACAAGGGGTCTGCTTTAGGGAAAAACTGCTTATTTTTCATGTGGATAACTTTGTAATGCAAAAGTGAGGGTAGGAGGAATTAGCCCTTTCCTGTGGAAGGAATTAGACCTTTTTAGTGGGAGGAATTGGGCCTGAAAATAGATTTTTCCGCCTCTAATATATTGATATCAAACACAATATTTTTTGTCCCCCTCTTGTAATCTCTTGACCCCTTTGCCTTTAGAGTCCCCTGACTACAGCGGACGACAAGCGGTTTACATTCTGTTACACGACCTGTTGCTGTGTTGATTTTGCTTGAGTAGGGTTCGCTTATTGATCAAAAAGACATCTACGGACAGAACATGAGCCACACCTTACCAGTTTCATTGCGCGAAGAACTGAATACTAGTTTCAAATCGGTCGCTCCGCAGTACGCCGATGATGAGTTACTGGGTTCGCTGTACAACATCTACTTGCTGTATGAAATTCTCCCGTTCTCTGATCCGGACACAGCATACAATCGCTTTCAGGATCCGAAAGACAATCCGGTGATTGAGAAGAGTCGGGATGTCTGGGTCCCACCGAAAATATACTCGCGCTTAACAGCCAACGAAAATGCGTTGCTCTATCGCAAGATGGATCTGAAGCTCACAGTTCGCGCAGCGGTAATGGAAGTAACCGACAAGAAGAAATGCACGGATACTGCGGGCGAACCGAAAGTAAAGGAAACGCGTCTTTCGGTCATCTTTCCTGGCGTACGTGAAGAAAAAGTGGAGCAAGCCCTGCTAAAACTGGCGATCGATGGACAGGGCTTTTATCGAGAAGATGGGCGCTTAGGTGTGCGCTTTACATTGGGTGATGTTCAGCGTGTGCTGAAG
>DAITOW010000126.1:0-7493 GCA_036833965.1 Oleiphilaceae bacterium | reverse complement strand
TTCAAGCACGGTGGCCGAAACCAGCAGTTTTAGCCAATTTGTGCTTTCCACTACAAGCATGCTCGACTCGAAATCTCCTGAGATCGTCGATATCGAAGCAACGAAAGAAAAGAATGCAGAAGAATTTAACGTTGAAGACGAGTTTGATTCTCTTTGGCCAAGTTTGTAGTTCAAGCGGTTTAAGAAAAAAATGACAAAAAACACAGACACCCTCTTCTTGCTCATTCTGGAAGACTCTCAAAATGACGCCGAAAAACTTGTCAGTTTGCTGCGAAATGCCGGTTTGGCGACACGTGCAAAACTGATCGGCGATGAGGAAGAACTTGAAGAAGCGCTATCCAATGGAAACTGGGATCTATTTGTTGCACGAGAGTCCGTTGCCGATTTTGACCTGGGTCAGGCTTGCACCCTAATCAAAAAGAAAGACCTGTACATCCCGATGGTTGTCATCGCCGAAGAATATGACGAAACCAAAGTCACCGACTTCATGAAAGCAGGCGCCCATGATGTTGTTTCAAGCAGCCAGGAAAAACATCTTGTAGAGGTAGTGAAGCGCGAAATCAAACACGTTCGAGACCTGAAACGCTTACGGCAGATCGAGGTTGAGATTCGTGACGTAGAGCATCGCTGTGAGTTATTGCTCGACAGCTCCAAAGACGCGATTGCCTATGTCAATGAAGGGATGCATATCTACGCAAACGCATCTTATCTTGAATTTTTAGGTTATGACGATGTAGACGAGATGATTTGTATTCCCATCATGGATACGCTCGACTCGGCTTCCCAGGAAACCTTCAAAAACGTCAGTAAGGATTTTGCCAGCGGCAGCAGCGATGTAAAACCGGTCGAAAACGTTGCCATGACGACAATTCGCGAGGACGGAACTGCCATTCCTGTGTTAGTTAGTTTCTCGCACGCAAGTTACGATGGCGAACCATGCGTACAAATCATTCTGCGCCCGGAACAGGATTCAGCCGAACTGGAAGAAAAGCTCAAGGAAATGAGCCAGATCGACCTGCTTACCGGCCTGTACAACCGGACCTTCTTTATGGATGCCTTGCATCACTGCAAGGAGAATGCAGTTAAAAACGAGGAGAAGTCCTCTGTACTCTATCTGGCGATTGATCGCTTTCATCAGGTGAAGACCACTCTGGGCATCGGTGACGCCGACTTTGTACTTCGGGATCTGGCTCAACTGCTTCAGGAGGAAGTCACCGAAGGCGATACCCTAGCACGGCTGAGCGATGACGTGTTCGGAATTATCCTGAATGGCACCGAGGCCGAGCCGGCCAAAGAGAAATCGGAAACGATTCGCAAAAAGATAGAAGAACATCTATTCGACGTTGAAGGCAAAACCGTACAGGTTACGGCCAGTATTGGCATTACCGTAGTCAACGCAAACGCGCCGAACATCAAGGACATTCTCGGCAGGGCACAAAGTGCATCTGCAGATGTACTCAAGCAGACAGGTACCGAGAATGGTAACGGCATTCTGCTATTCGAACCAAAAATCGAGAACCCGCTGGGCAATCACAACACGGCGAGCGAGTTTATCGAGAAGGCACTTGAGGAAGACCAATTCAAGTTGCTCTTCCAGCCTATTCAAAGTTTACGTGGCGGAACGCACGAGCATTACGAAGCTTTCGTTCGCATGATTGATGAAAAAGGACAGGAAGTAACGCCTTACGACTTTCTGCCTCCAAGCGGTCCGTCGGACGTTGCTGCCAAAATCGATAAATGGGTTATTTTACAGACCATCAAGCAACTGAGTGAACATCGCTCAAAGGGTCACGAAACGCGCCTCTTTATAAACCTGACAGCCGAAACACTGCAAGATCCGAATTTTATCTCATGGCTAAACGTGGCACTCAAGGCCGCTCGTTTGCCAGGCGACTCACTGATTTTCCAGGTTTCGGAAAACAGCGCCATTACCTATCTCAAGCAAGCGAAAGAATTTGAGAAAGGACTCAAAACGCTGCACTGTATGTTGTCGGTTAATCAGTTTGGCAGGGCAATCAACCCTTACAATCTGTTGAAGCACTTAAGCCCGGAATACGTAAAACTTGAAGGCTCGTTTACGCAGGAAATGCAGAAGAGTGAAGAAGGCAAAGAGGCCATGAAGGAAATGATTTCATCGCTTCAGTCCATGAACAAGCTGACCGTTGTTCCTCTGGTAGAAAGTGCTTCCTTGCTTGCGACTTTATGGCAAGCTGGCGTTAACTATATCCAGGGTTACTACCTGCAGCCACCAGCTGAAGGCATGAACTTCGACTTCAGCGAAGAATAGAACTCGAGTCAACCAGAACGCTAGGCCTCTTGCTCCAACGGGAAAAAGACGCCACAGCTCCATACTCCAAAATGCCCGGCTTGGTCCGGGCATTCTTGTGCATAGCCGGCCAATTCATAATACACCTGCCGGCTGATCAAGGCTTCGAGGTTACGCCGTACTCGTACAACAGGAAGAAGCTCTCCACTCTCACTGGAGAGCATTCTGATCGGATGCTCCTCTGACACCTCAAAGGTGTCACCAACATTCGTTGAGAGGATGATTCGCTGCTGCTTACCATCACCCTGAACATCCATCAAACGCACCACAAAAGGTAGCAATTCCACCCTAAGCTGCATCTTTTCAACCGGGGTAACAAGAAAGTAGCGTTCTTCTTCCTTCAAAAGGATTTTTGAGAACAGCTGAATCGTCGCTTCTCGGGTCATTGGCTCATCCTGAAACCACCAGGACCCGTCACGATGTATGCTTATATCGACCTCACCGGTTCGTTTCGGCTGCCACTGCTCTACCGGCGGCGTCTTATTCTCATATTGGAGAAGCTCTCTCAGCTCTTCAGAGAAATTCGGGAGATCTTTTTTTGCCGTCATTAACTAAAAACACCTTCTTTTTTTGCCAAAGCCAAGTATTCGTTTTGCAACATTCTAGGCTTGAACTATGCTCAGAGGCAACGTGACAGCGGGGTGTCATAAGCATGCATCTAAAATCAGTCCTTTACGTCAGCACAGCCCTTAAGAGTTTTACGCCTAAAGAGCTGGAAGATCTCGAAGCGATCGCATATTCAAACAACCTGATGCTCAATCTTTCAGGCTATCTCTACTTTGCGAAAGGAACGTTTGTCCAGTATATCGAAGGGCCAGAGGAAAACCTCGATGCGCTCTTCTCCCGGATTTGTTCGGACGATCGCCATACCGTAGTGCGCTGGATTAGCGAGGAAGATATTGAAAATCGACGCTTTCCGAATTGGTCAATGCGGATGCTACGGACAAATGACCTGGTACAGATCAACCTGGAAACCCTGCTAATAGACCAGATCAAGATCATGCGAGACTTCCACGTCGACGAGCCCGATTTTTCAAAGATGGCTTTCAGGGTTGTCGACAAACTGGCTACAAGCCGCGCTGCCATTCCTCTCGCAGGCGAACATTCTCGGGCTGGTTAATCGCCATATCCAGCTCCCCCAAGAGGCGTTTTTTGTCTTGCCCAAGCACCCCCTTCAATGGAAGATAATTGGAGGCATGATCGGAACGGAACGTCGTATTTTCCAGCTCCAGATGTTCAATAAACTGGTATAGCTCCCGGAACAACTGCTTCTGGTTTAATGGCTCCCAATCTGTAAAACGCTCCCGATAGCGCTCTTCGCCCAAAGGAAAACTCACAACAAGTGTAGAAACATAATCGGGCTGTGCTTCGTTGATCGCTTTTGCAGAGTTCAGAGCATGCTGCTGCGAGTAACGCTGCCCACCCAAGCCATTCAGAACCATCACCGAGGATTTAATACCGGCTTCGCGAATCTTCTTTAACGCAGAGACCGAGCTTTCATAACTCTCGCCTTTGTTGACCATCTCCAGCACAAAATCATCTCCGGACTCAAGGCCAACGTATAGCATCTGCAAGCCAAGCTCGCGCAGCTCTTTCAACTCTTCAACCGACTTCTTAGCCAGGTTTCGAGGCAGACAATAGGAAGTGACGCGTTCCAGATTCGGGAAAGACACACGTAACTTCTCAAGCACCACTTTGAGGCGACGTGTCGGCAGAATCATCGCATCGCCATCGGCCAAAAACACACGTTTGGTTTGAGGTACAGCTCTGGCAACACGCTCGATATCAGCAAAGACTTCCTCATCCTTACGCGCACGAAACTTCTTTTGCTCCTGGGTATACATCTCGCAGAAAGTACATTTATTCCAGGAACAGCCATTCGTTAGAGGCAAGATAAAAGAATAAGCTTCGCTCGGTGGACGGAACACCGGTTCAATATAATCAACAGGATAAAAATTCATAATTGTCAGGGTGTATCAACAAGTTCCATCAAGCCTGCCGCAATCAATTCACCGCGTAAGTGAACGACCTCACTGGTTTGGAAACCATAAGGCATGAAGACATTGCCCTCAAGCAACAGGCTCGCCAAATCACCTAACAAAGGCATATGCGCCACCACCAGAATGCTTCCGGAGGCTTGATAATCAGATAATTTCTTCACAACAAGCAAGGGATCAGAATCCGGGCGAAGAAAGGTTTGCACCTCAGGCTTGAGCTTCAATTTGGATGCGAATATATCGGCAGTTTGTTGTGCTCGCAGAAGGTCACTACACCAGATTGCGCTGACATTTTCCTGCAACAACGGCAGGAGCAGGCAAGCACGGCGATCAGTATTGGCAGTTCCAGCTTCGGTCAGAGGCCGCAAGCGGTCATTGGGCGCGTCAAAAGATGCTTCTCCATGCCTGCAAAGATAAAGATCAATCATTGCTACCTGTTCACCCGTCAACGTCTCTGTCGGCTGCGTTCTGCTGACTTTCAGGCCAGTCTGAGAAAGGGAAAGGCATATCATCAGTATTGAAACTGACGAATTCAGCGATCTGCTTGATATAAATACCAAGACGAGCCCCGAAATCTTTCAGCGCCTCATTTGGCTCACCGGAGACAACAGAGATGATACTCTGCAGCAAGGCAATAATCGCCAGTATCACATCCATAAAACTAAAGACGATGCAGAAAAGAATGACGTACAAGATTCGCATTAGATCTCATCCTTTGGCAGGGTGTATTCGACATCAGTATTTCGTTCAGCCATCATCAGCGTTTTTACCACAGCCGAAATGGATTCGCCACCAAACAACACTTTGTAAAGACCCTGTACCAACGGCATATAAATATCGTGCTCATCGGCGAAGCGCTTAACCTGTTTGAGTGTATTTACACCCTCAGCCACCTCACCAAGCTCCGCAATCGCCTCTTCGAGGTTTCGGCCCTCGCCGAAAGCATAACCTACCGGATAATTTCGACTTAAAGGTGAACAGGCCGTCGCAATCAGATCCCCAACCCCAGAGAGGCCTAAAAAGGTCATCGGGTTTGCGCCCTGAGTCTCTGCAAAACGCCCCATCTCTGCGAGCGAGCGCGTTAACAAAAAGGCTATCGTGTTCTCGCCCAGTTTTTTGGCTGCAGCAATCCCGGAAATAATGGCGTAAATATTCTTCAGCGCTCCACCAAGCTCAACACCATAAACATCCGCACTCGCATAGACCCGAAAATAAAGACAACTCAAGGCTTCCTGCACAATCCTGCGAAGCTCTGAATCCTCACTGGCAATCACCGTAGCAGTAATTTCATGCTTGGCGATTTCTTTCGCCAGATTTGGCCCGCCCATCACACCGACGCGGTTATCAGGCAACTCCGAGCGCAGAATATCACTCATCAGGTTTAGAGTGCCTGGCTCAATACCTTTGGTCGTACTAATCACCATCTGGTCGGTATCAATAAAATGTGACACCTGCTCGACGACACTTCGGAAGGACTTACTCGGAATTGCGAAAAAGATGAGTTGTGCGTCGCCAACCGCAGACTTGATGTCGGTTGTTGCACTCAGGTTTTCGTGTAAGACAAGATCCGGCAAATAACGCTGATTTACACGGGTCTCGCTAATCTGTTGAACCGCCTCTTCGTTGCGCATCCAAAGCACAACCTCATAGCCGTTCTCGGCCGCAATATTCGCAATGACAGTGCCGAAGCTTCCGCCACCTAGCACTGCAATGCGTTTGCAATTGCTCATGTAGTATTCTCTATCCTGTTTTTGACGCCTTAACTGGCTTTTATTGCTACAGCGTCGTTTCCTTGAAGCGCATCAACCAGATCACGAAATTTATCGCGATTGTTCTCGTTAATATCCATTAGTACTTTATGCGCATTGATTACAGTCTGACGCATTTCTTCCTCTTGCAGAGGAGTTTGCTCTACTTCTGCAAGGTCCGACTCGCTTTCTACAGGTTCTTTTGTGATAACAAAAACACTATCGAAGCCCATGGACTCGATGATTCGGGTAACGTCAGGATTGGTCGAAACAATGGAGGGAAGGAAGTGGGATTTCTCTTTGGCTTTCACAGCCAGTTTGGCCAGCATACCGAGCGTGGTGCTGTCGAGATGATCGGTTTCCGACAAATCGACAACGAGACTACGGAAGTTGGGATTCTCCGCAATCTTTTCAATCACTGCATCAATCGTAGAGCAGGCGTTAAGCCGCACCTCTCCAATCAACTTCAGTATGTAAACGCCGCTGCAATCAGCCTGTAGAACTCTACACTGGGACATCGCTACTTAACTCTTTGGGTTGCAAGTAACCTCCTACCACACGCTACGCTTCTTCCTGATCGCAGACCGTCATTACGGCTATATCATCTGGCAGCTCATCAATGTCGTCCAATCCCATTGATGTCAAAATCGATTCTATCCCCCCTTGCGCTTTTGAAACAACATCTAAGAGTAAATTTTCTTTGTCTTTTAGCGTCTCATTGTGCAGTACCTCTAAAATCCCGTCAGAAAACACCGTGATTTTAAATTTTGGCGGCAATTCCCGGACAATCCGTTCAAAGCGTGGTTCAGGAAAAAGCCCTACGGCAACACCCTTGCCGTCAAGATATTCAGCGCCGTCCGGTGTTCGCAAAATCGGCAAAGGAAGATGCCCACCGATGGCATAGGTCAAGGTGCGTTCAGACTGATCAAGAACACCCGCAAAAATCGTTACGTGCTTACCCAGATCTGAAGCAATCAACTCATTATTCAAGCGCGTGAGAAACTTCACCGGGCAGGTCAGTTCATCACTGGAGTTACGTCGAAAGTTGCGCAACAAACGAACAGAAAGGTTTTTCAGCAAGACCGTCACAAAGGCAGAAGAAGCGCCATGCCCGGAAACGTCGGCAAAGAAAAACAGCACTCGCGCATCATCAATTCGATAGTAGTCCAGGAAATCCCCGCTCAAATACAAGGAGGGACGAATCACATGATCAAAACGAAAACCATTAATCTCTTTCCTGCGTTCGGGCAGCATTTTCAGCTGAACTTGCAGACCAGCCTTTTGATCGGTGCGTAATTCATGAATACCCTCGCGAAGCTTGCGATTGCGCTCTTCCAGTTCTGAGCGTAATCGCTTGTTCAATTTTGCCAAACGAATCTGATCAAGCGTTTTGTGAATCACCGGATCCAGCTTGTCGTAATC
>DAITOW010000125.1:0-7501 GCA_036833965.1 Oleiphilaceae bacterium | reverse complement strand
AGCGCTTTATCTGGAGGGTCGGCAACCTGCGATCAAGGCACTTTTGGATCAAAACAATCCACAGGACTCGTCCCGCTATCTTGGCTACTTTAACTACGTGCACAAAGCACGCAGCCAGCGCGTTGCGCAATTCAGGCAGGATGTTGAACGCCTCGAAGACACTCAAACAACCATTCTCAGACGCCAGACAGAAGTCAACAATGCTCGTGAAGCTTTGCAAAACAAGCGCAAACTACTCGAACAACAAAGTGCACAACGCAAATTGACCCTGGCAAAAGTCGAGAAAAACATCGAAACGAAGACCTCGGAACTGGAACAACTAAAAGAAAATCAGACCAGACTTGAAACGCTACTTAGAGAAGTTGAGAAGAGCATATCAGAACTGCAATTACCGACTGAATCGACTCCGTTTAGCAAACAAAAATCAAAGCTTCCCTGGCCTACTTCTGGTAGAGTCATAGAAAGATTCGGCAGCCGTCAGGCTCAGGGAAAACTGCGCTCAAACGGTATTCGCATCGCCGCCCGAGAAGACTCCGAAGTTGCGGCCGTCCACTATGGACACATTGTTTTTTCCGACTGGCTCAGAGGCTTTGGACTTCTGATCATCATTGATCATGGAGACGGCTACCTCAGCCTTTATGGTAATAACGAAAGCCTATTGAGAGAGGCCGGTGACTGGGTTCGACCCGGCGAAGTACTCGCATATGCCGGGAATAGCGGTGGTCGCAGCCAAGCCAGTCTATACTTTGAAATACGCAAAAACGGAAAGCCGCAAGATCCGCTAAAATGGCTTAAAAGATAAAAGATCAGGATTATTTGAATGAAGATCAAACTGATAAGTGCACTAGTGATTGTTTTCACCGGTTTCGGCAATTTTACAGTTGCAGAAGAAATGCCGGCCGAGCAGGAACAGACAATCTCCGATGAGGTTCAGCTAGACGAACTCGCTGCTCAGGAAGACGCCGAACCGGCCCCTCTCCCCTTAAATGAACTGCGCAAATTTGCTGACGTCTTCGGCAAAATCAAAGCGGCCTATGTTGAAGAGATTGATGACGTAACACTGCTGCAAAACGCGATCAAAGGCATGCTAAGTGGCCTTGACCCGCACTCGGCCTATCTCGAGCCCAGCGCCTATGACGATCTCAAAGTCAGCACCTCCGGTTCGTTTGGCGGTCTGGGAATCGAAATCGGTATGGAAAACGGTTTTGTAAAAGTCATTGCCCCGATCGATGAAACACCAGCTCAACTTGGTGGAATTCAGGCAGGCGATTTGATTATCGAATTGGATAACAAACCGGTGAAAGGTTTGAGCCTGAATCAGGCAGTCGACAAGATGCGCGGAGAAGTTGGCACCAAAATCAAGCTGAAACTGGTGCGTTCCGGCACCCGCGAACCTATTGAAATGACACTTACCCGAGCGGAAATCAAGACACCAAGTATCCGTTCCATGGTCCTTGATGATCACTATGGCTAGCTTAGAGTCTCACAGTTACAGGCAAATTCCGGCGATCAGTTTGCCGAGAAGTTAAACAGCCTGAAAGAAGAAGCCAAAGATCTTCGCGGATTGATCATAGATTTGCGCAACAACCCGGGCGGTGTGCTTCAGGCTGCGGTACAAATGGCTGATGAATTGCTCGAAGAAGGCTTGATCGTCTATACCAAAGGCCGCTCCGAAATTGCACAGCTCAGCTTTAGTGCACAAGCCGGCGATGCCCTTGAAGGCAAGCCTGTTATTGTCCTGATTGATGGTGGTTCAGCCTCTGCTTCGGAAATACTTGCAGGCGCTCTTCAGGATCACAGTAGAGCTGTGATCATGGGCACGCAAAGCTTCGGTAAGGGCTCTGTACAAAACATACTTCAACTTGATGAAGAGCACGCATTAAAACTGACCACAGCCCGCTATTACACGCCAAATGGTCGCTCTATACAGGCGCAGGGTATCGTTCCTGACATTGTTGTCAATCGTGCCAAGCTGGGCGACGAACAAAAGCAGGATTTCTATCGTGAAGCAGATCTTGCCGGACATCTGAGCAATGACGGCTCTGAGACCGAAAGCGAGGACGAAGGCGAACTGAGCGCGGAACAGAAGCGCCGAAAAGAATTGATTGAAAAGGATTTCCAGTTACAAGAAGCGATAAACCTGCTGAAAGCGATCGACATTCTTAAAATTGAGATCTAGACACTTTGACCTTCTTATTAACAGCCCGGTTTCGAACCGGGCTTTTTACAAGACATCAAAAAACCGCTGCTGAAAGGTACACGGCCAGAGCGATATGTATATTGGTAACGGCTTTGCTGCTTGTCGGGCAAAGTGCCCCGAGCATTGCGGACTCCACAAAGCCGGTCAGTATTGCGATCATCATAGATGATATGGGGCACAACTATGAGCGAGGCATGGCGCTTGTTGAATTGCCCTACCCGCTCACTTTTGCGTTTTTACCTGGCCGAAAGTACACACCGCAGCTATCCCGGCATGCACACCTTTCCGGTAAGGAAGTGATCTTGCATGCTCCCATGGAGAACACTCGACAATTCCCTCTCGGCACAGGCGGCTTGACTGCAAACATGGACAAGCTTGCTCTCCAGCGCAGCTTGCACACAAGCATTATCAGCGTGCCGCATCTGGTCGGCTTGAATAACCATATGGGTAGTGCCCTGACCCAAAACCCCCAAGCGATGTCCTGGATCATGGAGTTGGTTGCATCCTACCCACTCTATTTTTTAGACAGCAAAACCTCTGCAGATTCGGTTGCAGCAGAAACGGCCCGACGCTTTGGCATTCCAACCATGGAGCGGGATGTGTTTCTCGATCATGAACAAAGTGAAGACTACGTTGCCCGGCAATTCGAAAAGCTGATCAGTATCGCCAAAAGGAAAGGTCAGGCCATCGCCATTGGCCATCCTCACAGGGTAACGATTGACTATCTCACCAAAACTCTTCCCAGTCTGGGAGAAAGAGGTATCACCATAGCAACAGCAAGTGGTTTGTGGCAGATCGCCCACCCGGATAGAGCCATGTTCCCCCGACAAAAAAAACTTACAGAATCAAATCTGGCATTTTCTGGAGAGTTTTAAAGCACCGACTATACTAAGCGCACGAATTAAACTCGATTAGCGTCAGCTCTAGGGAGGACGGCACATGAGTGAAGAAAGTGCATACGCGCTGTTTAAAGACAACAAACTGTCGGTGATCACCTTTTCTACTAAGGACGCATCTTTTGCGATCCCGCTTCAACAGGTGCTCTACATCGAGAAAGATGTAAAACGTAACATCCAACTTGATGAGCTGAACAGCTTCAACCACGAAGTCATCACCTACCAGAACAGCACCGTCGAATTGTACGACTTTAACAAGCTGATTGGTTCTGGTGACCACCAAAGCCGAATGTCTGCCCTGATTTCCGAACTGGATGATTATGAACTTGCACACACCCAGTGGATTGATCAACTGGAGGCGGCAATCAACCATGGGGCCAACACCCCCGGAAAACCTTCTAAAGTCGAGGAACTAATCAAATGGGCAAGAGCCTACTCAAATAGCAATCCTGAACTCACAGAGGTTATTAACGGGCTTGTTGAACCAACAACAGACTTGCAGAAAGAACTGGAACGCGTTTGTCAGTTCAGTACAAATCAGGCTCAGGCGCAAAATCTGTTGAAACGTGTACAGGAAAACACCCTGAAAGCCTTTCAGAACCACCTTCAGCAAGCCAAGGAACGCGCTGAAAACAGCATTCGTCCCATCATCCTCTTTGTAGAGCATGACAATGGACGGGTCACAGCACTGCGGCTGGATAACATCAAAGATATTATTGATTATGACTGGTCAAACTTCAGCACCGACGACTCATCGGATGGATTGATGAAACAGAGAAAAAATGATTACCATATCGAGGGCTTTCTCAGGAATGAAGATCGCGCCCCTCTGATGCTGATCAACTGTAAAACCGAGACAGCACAACTGCCCGGCAAGCAAACGCAAGTTGCCTGATTTTATCCACCTACAGAAGAGCGATTAATGCAGCCGCCAGGTCTTCGGACTTGGCGTTGTGCTCCAGCACCCTTTTCAACTTGCCATCCGGCCCCACGACAAAATAATACGCCGTATGATCGACCGTATATTGTGAGGGGTCATCAGAACTGCCGCTAGCCAAAGGCGCCTTGATGAAGTACGTACCGTAACGTTTGGCAACCTCATGCGTCGCGATGAGATCTCCCCGCAAGCCGATCAAGTTCTTATGGAAGAACGCGAGATAGCCATCAAGAACCTCTGCCGTATCCCTCTCCGGATCCAGACTGACAAACACCGCCGGGATATCCTTTAAAGCCGGATCACTTTTGAGCGCATCCCGAACCACAGTCAAACCCAAAGGACAAACATCCGGGCAGGATGTAAAACCGAAATAAAGAACATAAGGTTTTCCGCGCAATTGTTTGGTACTGAACATCTGACCGTTGCGCTCAAGCTCGATATCCCCTCCAGGCAAATAGGCTGCCTTAACATCTTCTGGCGCCTTGTCCTGCTGCGACTTGTACAACTGGAATGAGAGTAAGCCCGCAACGATAATAGATAAAAAGAAAATCAGCTTTTGTGCGCTTTTCACGACAACCCCGCGTTTGATGCTTGTTTTATGTTTGTTCTATCTGTTTTAAGGTACGCAGATCAGCATAAGCGTGAACCTTCCGGTTATTAATCTTTAGCTCCAGATTGAGGCGCCACACCATCTCCGTACCGGTAACACAAACAGGAATCATACCTTTGAGAAGAAAGGTATGATTCCCGGGCGTGAAAGTGAATTCCAGACGATGCTCACCCATAAACATATCACGCCCCTCAAACCATGCGGCAACAAGCGAACCTTCCTCGAGCAGCGCGCGTTGTTCAGGCGCCGCAACCTGCAGCTCAAAACTTAAAGGCTTGAGGGCAGGCAAACCTGGCGATGACGGTGTTAGGGTCAAACGAAATGCTTCACTACCCTCACCATCCAGGGCAACAGCTTCTCCGGAAATTGCAGACGAACAAGCTTGCTGATTCGCATCGCAAACAAGCTCGAATCTTGTCTGTGGCTCTTGCGCTGTTTCCTGATCAGAACAAGCAGCAAGCATCAGCATCAGGCAGGACAAAGCCAACGCGCCGACACCCGCGCATCCTTTTTTTAGAACGAGCATCGCCTACTCGTCGATCAAGGTGAGCTTGTAAGTAACGCGCCTGCCTTCGACTGTCGCACTGCCCTTGTAGGTATGTTGTACTGGTGGGTCGGCAGCGGTATTGCCCATGCTCATAATCTGGATTTCATCGACGCTGCTTTCAAGGAACACAGTTCGCTGATCCTCCAGGCTCGCATCAAACACTTTATAACCTCTTTCCTTGGCAATCTCGGCGCAGCGCTTGATCGCAAACTGTTTAATCTGCTCCCACGAAACAGTGGCTGCTTCGGTATATTCAACCCAATAGCTGTTTTCGTTTATCTGTAAATCCCGAAATCCTGCAACCCCGCCCTCGGCAGACTGATAGGTCGTGACACAGGCACTAAGCGAAAACAGCGCAACCAGCAAAAAGATCGACGAAAAACAGGAGGAAAGAGACTTAGGCAATAACTTCACAATAGCTTCCTTTAACTTCACAACTCAGGCACTTGCCGATGCATCTTCCACAAGCAATATGCCGCGGGCTACCCAAAATTCCAATGCAGCATCGAAGACGCCTGCAGGATTCTCATTTTGCGGATAGTGGCCGATGGATTGCAAGCCAACTACGTCGGCGTTAGGAACCAGTTCCTGATAACGATCCGCCATATGCCCGCCGGAGATCGGATCATCCAGACCATCTATTAAACGCAGCGGCACGTTGGTGTTGATCAAGGCTCCAACCCAACGCTCCCTGAAGCGCACTCGCTGATCCATATACCGAATGAGCCGGGGCATTATCTTTCGCCCATTCTCTCGAACCAGTAAATCCCAATGCGTCCGCAGGTCCTCAACCGGCAACTTCTGCTCACAGATCTCATCAAAACTGGAAACAAACTTCCGAAAGCTTGCAAGACTTGAAATCAAACGGCCCAAGGGGCTCAACAAAAGCTTTTGCATCAATAATGGTTTGTGCGTCTCGGGAAAAAGCCCGCCATTAAGTAAGACGCACGACTTTACGAGTCCTCGCTCATTCTCCAGCTCGCGCGCCAGAAGCTCCTGCGCCACAGTATCACCATAATCATGCGCCAGGATGCTGTACGTTGCCACGCCCAAAAACTCAAGAAGCCTCTCGGCGATGTCCGCCTGGGTTTGAATCAAATAGCGGGGAATGTTCGGCTTGTCGGATAGGCCAAAGCCGATAAAGTCATAACACACGACACGAAAATAGCGGGTCAGGTCGTGCCAAAGCTCGCGCCAATCCCAACTTGAGGTCGGAAAGCCATGCAATAAAAGCAACACCGGCTTGCTGGAATCACCCGAATCCCGATAAAAGATGTTATGCCCCTCAAACGCAAAATATTGCCCTTGCGCTTGCCATTCATTTATCGGCATCACTTCTTGCGCTGCATCTTTCACTTTATCGCTCTGCTCCTGCATTACTTGATCCCGAGCTAACTTCTGTTGATCGTCAGCTTATGAGAAGACACCATAAAAATCACTCCCCATTTCATTACTAATCGCACAACCTCTTTGACCGAGATCAATCAGCCTGTTTCAGTATTTCACAGATAGTGCCTGTAATTGAGCTAAATCAAGTCACCTCTTCGCCCAAAGACTTAAAGTGCGCCCATACAAACGACATCAACATAACTACGACATCAAGGTTGAACTTATGCTTAAAAAAACCCTACTTAGTCTATCCATTGCTTCTATCGCTTTGAGCGCAAGCTCTGCTTTTGCCTACGAAAGCGGTGACATTATCGTACGCGGTGGCGCAGCGAAAGTATCTCCGGACGCTTCCAGCGGAATGATTTTTATCGATCAACCGGCTCTGGGCAATACAGGTATTGACGGTGTAGATGTAGATAGCGATACGCAATTGGGCTTGAGCTTGACCTACATGATGAATGACAGCATTGGCGTTGAAGTACTTGGTGCGACACCATTCAAACATGGCATCTCACTAACAGGTGCAGGCGGCGCAGCGACGCTATACCAAGATATTGCTACAACAAAGCACTTGCCACCAACAGTGACGTTTAACTACCACTTTGCTGAACCATCTTCTTCATTCAAGCCTTATGTTGGCATCGGTCTGAACTACACAATGTTCTTTGAAGAAAAAGCGACAACTACGCTAGACAATGCAGGCGTAATTGACTTATTAGCATCCTCCACAGGAAACCTACCTGCAGGTACAATTACTTCTGTTGCTAATACTAAAGTCGATCTGGATGACTCCTTCGGCGTCGCGATTCATGCGGGCTTTGACTACATGCTGACTGATTCGATTGGTTTGAATGCCTCCTACTACTGGATTGACATCGATACAACTGCGGAAATTACAACCGACAGTAACGCTGGCGCAGTA
>DAITOW010000124.1:2616-7582 GCA_036833965.1 Oleiphilaceae bacterium | reverse complement strand
ATGTCGCGGATGTTCAGCTCGACCATTAGAGGCTTCACGATGCGCTGGATGAGCTTACCGGAGCTATCGAAGATCGGGATAATCGTATGCAGGTGTCCGGAGCGCCCTAAACGTTTTATCTCAACATTGGGCTGGCTGTCTTGCGGGTCTTCGTACATTGAGTGATTCCTATCAATTTAGCCGGAAAATCTGCTTCGAATATTGGGGGTTTAGAATACTCCACCAATACGGCTTATCCAAAGCACTTAATCTGAATGTTGATCTGCGAAATCTTCAGCTTAGACAATTAAGTGGTAAGCCAGTGTCAGCATAATGATCGCAATGACCAATTCGAGTACCTGCCAAGCGCGCGGTTTAGCAAAAATAGGACGAAGACTCCTGGCGCCAAAACCTAGCGTAAAGAAAAACACAAAGGATGCGCATACCGCGCCTGCGCCAAAGAGAAATTGTTGCTCCGCGTATTGGATCGATACCGCGCCGAGCAAGACTACAGTGTCGAGGTACACGTGGGGATTAAGCCAAGTGAACGCGAGACATGTTAGAGCGACTTGCGCCGCACTTGCAGAGTCCGCTCCTTGTTCCGTTAATGCGTGGTTTGTTTTTAATGCTGTGTAAAAGCTCTTTAGCCCGTAGAGTGTTAAAAATGCAGCACCGCCGTAGCGGGCGATGCGTTCAATCTCCGGGTAAGCTTTTACCAGAGCACCAAAGCCGAGCACTCCTGCCGTGATTAAAATGGCGTCAGATAAGGCGCAGATGAAGCAAGTAAGAAAGACATGCTCCTGCTTTAGGCCTTGCTTTAAAACAAAGGCATTTTGCGCCCCGATGGCGAGGATTAATGAGAGGCCCAGTGAGAAGCCGGCAATAATGGCGGTCATTGTTTCATTACTCGGTCTGAGGGCCTAGTTGATCATCATCGAGGTGCCGAGCAAGAGCGGCGTTAATATGCCTGCCGCAACATTTGCTGCCAAATGCTGCGGATGTTCTCCAATGCGCGAGCTGTGTTTGCTTGCTCCAAGAAAAGCAAAAAAAGACAAGGCAGCAGGAAGTAGGGCGATCATTCCCAGCATGGGGACTTGCCCTGCGACAATACTAAAACCGATCAGAACATAGGCTGCCAATGCAAAAGCGGCATAAACAAGAGTGCTTATTTGCAACCCGAATGCGATGGGAAAGGTTCTGCGGCCGGTCTCCTGATCGGCCTGCAGGTCCGGATACTGGTTCAGGAGCAGGATGTTGTTGGTTAAGAAAAACGGGATCAATGACAGCAAACACAGCTGCATAGATAACGAGCCACCTAATACGACACTTGTGCCCAAAACCATCAGTATTCCAAAGCCCAAGCCCGGCGCAATCAGGCATAACAAAGGCAAACGATTCAGCCATTGGGTATAGGTGATAACTAAAACAACCCCGATCAGTCCGATTGGTAGAATTTGTAGATTGCCGGTAAACAGGAAGTACAGCCCGATGGTCGCTGTAATGGCTAGCGATACCAAGCCTGCAATCAATACAAGCTGAGCAGCCTCCGGATGTTCAGGCAATGCGCCGCTACCACCACTAAAAGGTGTTTTTACTGTCTTCAGATCAAGACCACTTTTATAGTCAAAGTACTCATTGAGTGTGTTTACACTGATGTGGGCTGATAGCGCCCCCGTGATAATCAAGACAAAGCTTAACCAGGACGTCGAGTCGCTAACAGGAGAGATGGCCAGGCCAAGAAACACGCATACAGGCGTTAAAATCAAAAACGGCGGCCGCATTGTTTTTAGTAAGGTGATTGATTTGTTCTGTGACATGTCCGGATTCTTTGGTGCTTTGGAACTTCTCAAAGAGAGGGCATGAACAACTTAAAGGAGAAGATAAATAGTGGCAAGTAATACCACTATTTATCTTGGTTTTGCAGGTTAGCCGCCAGTGGAGTCGGCAGGAAGATCCTGTTTGAAGGGGTTACCTTTCGCTGAGTTCTTGGCTTTATCAGGAAGCGTTCCTGGCAACAACTCAAAGTCCATGGTGAATGTTGTTAATAGACTTTTAAGCGTTTCATAAGGTGCTCGATCACCCTTCAACTTCGCTTTGCCATCCTTGATTTGATCGTCAAAGGATTTTGCTCCCATCATCACCTGGTTCAAGTCTGAACGATTCATGGTGATGGTTAAATCTGCCTTGTCAGACTGTACGCCCGCGATGTTGGTGAGCGTTGCATTGCTTAGCTCAACCAGATACTTTTCATCGTTATCAGGCGTGATGAAGTTAATAATGAATTCCTTACCTTCGGCTTTCGGGCTCTCAAGGCGAACGCCGAGGAAGTCCAGCCACAGGCCGGTAGACATGCCGCGGATCATGTCCGGACCACTTGTTTTTGGAGATGCGCCGCTTGGCATACCATTGCGCAACTCATATGCCGCTGCAAGGAAGCTGTTGCGAACGCTTGGGCTCTCACGCTGGTAGCCAATTTGCTCGTAGTTGTCAGCCAACAAGTCTTTCGCTTTCTGGTTGTTTGGTTCAGCGAAAACAAGTTTGTTCAGGATTTCTGTCGCATGCAGATACTTGCCTTCATCGAACAAGGATTTTCCTTTCTTGATGATGTTGTCTGCACCGCCCATCATTTCAACATAAAGGGGTGCTGAATCTTGAGGGGAAAGAGGGATCAGTGTCGCAGGGTTTGCATCCCAGTAACCAAGATAGCGATTCACCACCGCGCGACTGTTGTGCGCTTCCGAGCCGTGGTAGCTATGCGCTGGCCACTGCTGCTTCAGACTCTCGGGTTGTTCGTAAACGTTGTGAATCTCGTTGATCGTGACACCTTTGTTGGCGAGGTGAAGTACGTGGTTGTTCAAGTGGGCGTAGGCATCTCGCTGTGTTCGCATAACTTCCTGAATGCGATCGTTACCCCATCTAGGCCAGCTGTGAGAAGCAAACATGACTTCCGCTTCCTGGCCAAATTTATAGAGAGCGACGTTGATTTGCTTAGACCACTCCAACGCGTCACGCACCAGTGCGCCTCTCAAGGTATAAATGTTGTGGATCGTGCCAGTGATATTCTCTGCGGCCCAAAAGGTTTTGAGATCTGGAAACCAGGTATTCATTTCAGCGGGTGCTTCGGTTCCGGGCGTGTTCTGGAAGACCATTTTGACGCCATCGACCGTTAGTTCTTCTATGTCGTCTTTGATCAGGACATTTGGCTCAATTAAACCCAGGTTACCTGCAGCGGTGTTTTTCCCTATACTTTGATCGACATGTCCGTAAGGGCTTCTAGGAAGAAGTACACCATACTGGAAGAACATGCGGCGCGTCATGGCGTTACCAGCCATGACGTTTTCCGCGATGGCGTGATGCATAAAGCCTTCGGGCGCGATCACTTGCACCTTGCCGCTTTTCACGTCTGCTTCGTCGATCACACCGCGTACACCACCAAAGTGATCGCCGTGAGAGTGGGAGTAAACAACTGCTACAACAGGGCGCTCACCCAATTGTTCGTTTATAAATTTCAGTGCTGCCGCGGCTGTTTCTTTCGCGGTCAGTGGGTCGAAGACAATCCAGCCGGTGTCACTTTTGATAAAGCTGATGTTGGCCAGGTCGTAGCCGCGTACCTGATAGATTTTGTCTGGCACGACTTCATACAAGCCATACGCCATATTGAGAATGGCTTGGCGTTGTAAAGACGGATGAATGCTATCGAAATCCTGACCTTCCTCTAGCAACCATTCGTAGCTGCCCATGTCCCAAGCAACATGGCCTGCTTCCGCCATAATTTGTTTGTAGTCCGGCGCTGCAATAAACCCTCTTTTCGCCTCTTCAAAATCTCGTTTGTCTTGAAGAGGTAGTGTTTTACGTAACTGCTTTTGTAATTCGACGGTGTAGCTTGAGGGCTGCTTTCCTTTTGGATCAAAGTGCTTGCTAGGGTCAGATGCAACGATTTCGCCGCCTCCCGCGGCCCATACTGTAGATGATGCGGTACAGGCTAAGGCTGCCAGCCATCTTGAGACGTTTCGGGTTTTGCGCATGCGGATCTCCTTGAGGTGTTAGTACGCTTAATTCTTTTCGCTTTTCAGTTTACATCATGAGTATCTGGATCGAGGATGAATTGGAAGGAGTTAAATTGTTGTTAATGCTCAGGTAGATCGTCTGTAATCTCGTGCTTCATAACTTGGGTGCTACTAGCATGCGGAGTGCGTTAAAGTGCTTCTGTCTACTGCATTTTCAAAATAAGGTATCGAGATGATTAAGACGTTCACGTTTAAGAATATCAATGACACTGCCCGCCACTTTAAAATATCGCCTATCGCTTTGCTTGTTAGCACCTTAAGCCTGGCAGTTGGTGCTGTAGATGCAGAAGAACGCGAGGTTCAGGACATGTCTGACCCCTTGGCCGTTTACACTCAGGTTGGCGCTGGTGCAACCAACTACGGCATTAATCTAAAAGTCGGGCAGGCCTATGACACGGGTAACCCGAAAACAATTGCCATGAATGTTTTTGAGTTGAAAGGTTTGCTGGGTGAAGCCTTGGGGTGGTCGGGCGGTTCGAAACGAGATAACCGGCTGGATGGTGTCCGTTTTAGAAACTTCGGAGTGAATCTCGAAAATGGTCGAGGGCAGCAAATAGATTTCAATTACAGCTTGGACGAAACACCACTTGCAGAAGAAAGCGGTAGTTTGTCGTATTCGTTAATTCAGGCTCTCCCAAAAATGGGGGACGTTAATCTCTATCCGCTTGCTGGTGTTGGCTTGGCGTTCGGCAATAATGTACTCGATATCGATGATGCGACCCAGACCCCTGAGATTGATGAGGGATATTCAATACAAGGAGCTTTCGGTTTAATTGGAATGTATGGAAAGCTCGCTTTGACCGATAAGCTTTGGTTGAACTACAACCCGTTTTATTTCATGACCTTGAGTGGTTCAGATCTTTACAAAGACAATGCCTTCGGTGTTAGTGAAGACAGCCTGTTAACGCATGAGTTTTCGG
>DAITOW010000124.1:0-2516 GCA_036833965.1 Oleiphilaceae bacterium | reverse complement strand
CAAGTAATGACGGACTCAAGTATTATTTCTGACATAGGTCGTTTTTCCTTAATGCTTGTCAGGGTGCGTGGCGCAACTCGTTAGAGGCAGATCAGCTTAGACGACTGGATAATTAGATACCTCAATTAGATTGCCATCCGGGTCTCTAAAATAAGCTGAACTAATCTTACCTAATGCCCCTGTCCTTTCGACGGGGCCTTCAATGACTTTAATTCCGCGCGTATTCAAAGTGATCATGGCATCTTCGACAGGCACATCAATAATAAAGCACAGATCGGCAGAGCCTACCTGCACAGTTTTTGCCTTGGGTTCAAATTCTTTCCCCGATTGATGCAAGTTTATTTTTTGCCGGCCAAATACGAGTGCTACTCGTCCATCACCAAAAACAACTTTGTCCATGCCTAGCACAGATGTATAAAACTCGACTGTAAGATCGATGTCTTTTACGGTAAGCACAAGGTGATCAAGTCTAGTTACTTTCATACATCATCAACTTTTTTTCATTCTGTTCTGAGTGGCTTCGTGATTTCCAGATGTTTAGAGGTGCATGTCCCCTGAATGTCTTGCTCCAAATGGCAAGGCAAAAGATATGCTAGAGCTCTAACATATCTTCTATCGGCCGCATAACATGAAGACGCTTGGACTCAATCAGTGTGGCGCGCATGTTTTTAATCGCATCTTCTACCTCCTTGCAGGGAGCTTGCTGGGCGTGGGTGAATGTTTCCTCGTCCGGCCAAGCTGCATATGCAATATAGGTGCTGTCACCTGCGTGGTGTAATCTTGAACCAAGACTTCCGTGATTGTTCCGGATCACTTGAGTTGCTTCACGCCACAGGCGAATAAAACTTTCCTGGTTTTCAGGTGTGCACTTAAATTCGTATATGACATAAATCATTTAGTGATGGCCTCGTAAAAAATCGCTCGTCAACGTCACGATCAAGTTCTCAACTTCTGCTTTGTTTATTGTCCCAAGATACACTTTTTAGCTGTGCTTTTGCGCATAAAGTCGATAGCTTGTTGCCATGAGCAAGCATACAAACGCAGGGATAAACAAGGCTTCAAATCCAAACAGACTGAAGAAAAACGCCCCGCATGTACCGCCAAGTATGAAGCCAAATATGATGAACAAGAAAAGCTTGGACTTGCGTTTGTCTAGCTGTTCACCTCTCAGAGCGCACCCCAGCATAATTCCCAAATCTGTGAATATGCCAGTGACATGCGTGGTTCGGACAATGGCTCCGCTATAGGTCGTTGCCAGTGCATTTTGAAGGCCACAGGCTGCGGATGCGAAAAAATGCCCATAAAATGAGCCTGATATTAAAAACCAGGCAGATGCCAGCAATAGAGCTGCTTCGAAGAATAATGCGGTGTCGTAATGCCTGCCCAGCTTCAGCCGTGAATCGTGCAGTAAAAAGCCGGAGATCGCCGCGCCGGCTAAAAACGAAAGCAGTACGCCTAGCAGATGAAGGGTTTCTTGATAGGAAGAGTGGAGCACTCCGGTGCCGATAAGGGTGGCGGTGCCAGATAGATGCGAAACCGATTGATGCTCAAAACTCAGTAGGCCAACGGCGTTAACATAGCCTGCAATCAAGGACAGAATGAACGCTCCAAACTCAACCCATTTAGGCAATTTTGAGATCAACTCTGGAAGCTCCTGACGACAGCTAAGTCACTTAAAAAGGGGTGAAACCCGGCCTGAACAATCAGGACGAGAACCGAAATAAGATTGTTAGGCTTTCGATGTGAGCCTAAACGATGCATCAGTTGGTTTTATTTGTAAAACGCATAAGGCCTTTGTTTGCTTGCTTTTTTACTTCATTTTTTATCAAAGGGCTCCAGCCTAACACCAGGCCGACAGGCCCGAGAGCCATCGAACTCCATTTCCAAAAACTGAAATGGTCTCTGTGCCTAATTATTTTGCCATCTTGAAATTCAAACTCGGCGAAGACTTTATTGTGCACAGATCTGCCTGTTTTTGAAAAACAATACTTTGCCTCCCAATGCGCTTGCCCCTTTTTTTCGTCGGCTTGAAGGCTGTGGAAAGTTAGCTCGAAATCACGTGCTTCGGAGCACAGCATTTTCCACATGGATGACGCCATGGCACCCTTCAGGTCGGGAAAGACAGGATCAGAGAATTGTACGCTTTCGTGGTAACACTCAGACATGCCCTGACCATCCAGCGACTTAAAGCTGGAGTAAAATTTTTCAAGTACCTGAAGGTTTGAGTTCATGTTTCTTTCCTTGAGTGAAAATTTATCGGCGCGTTGAGGTCAACCGATGAGTAAATCCCAAATGCCTTTTAGTCCCCCAGTGAACAGTTCTTGGAGAAGGAAAGGTATAACAAGTCCGGCCATGAGTCCCCAATAAAGGCCAAACAAATATGGGTTGGCTTCTTTCCCTCTCGTCGGCCAAATGCTCAATGAAAAGAAAAGTTGTAAGAGTATCAATAGTAGAGTGGCGATTGCCAAAACATATCCGGCAGCTGGAGAATAATGATTTGCAATGAGAGAGAAGGC
>DAITOW010000123.1:0-7593 GCA_036833965.1 Oleiphilaceae bacterium | reverse complement strand
ATATGGAGATCTACGTTTCAAATTAGCCGTTTAGAACTATATTTACGACGGAAACAGTCAGTTAAGACATTTCTAGATTTGGTCCATCCAAAGAAGTAACACGGACATTGCCTGTAACAGGAACATTAATTTTAAAGATGTTGGGAAAGTTTCGAATGAAGAAGTCCATTGGTTCTCTGTTGATATTATTTTTTCATGGTCTCTTATTTGAATCAGCGATAGCGCAAGACGGAAAAGCAGCGTTGGTACCATTGCCCTCAGTTGAAGACTTCTCGAGAGGCGAGGATGGCTGGAGCGTCGGGCTAGGTTTGGGAGTCGAATACGAATCGGCCTACGAAGGGTCGGACGAATTCGGTTTCGAGGTCGATCCTGCAGGTGGTGTGCAATGGCGTCGTGGTGATGATGTTTTCTTTTGGGCAGGAGAGGCATTGGGTTGGCGTGGTCTTCGTTCGGATACTTGGCTATTCGAAGCGGTTGTTGCTTTCGATGAAGGGCGTGAAGAAAGTAGCTCCGATGATGGCCATCTTGACGGACTTGGCGATACAGGCGAGGGGACAGAGCTCGTACTGCAAGCGCGTCGTGCTTTCGATGCAGATTGGCGTAATTGGCTGGATGGTCGCATCGTAACTGGCAATAATGGAAGTCTTGGTCTTTTAGCAGTTGGTCGCCGGTTCGGTGACCAGAATGATGGAACCGGTCATGAAATAGCTTTTGCGGTGGTCTTTCACGATAGTGAGTACGCAAATAAAGATTTTGGTATTAATGCAGAGCAGTCAGCTGCATCGGGACTGGATGAGACCAAATTAAGTGGAGGGTTTCGATCGCTTGGGTTTAATTACAATTATCGTGCTTATATCGCAGATAATTGGCAGATTTTCGGCGAAGCAGTCTATGAGCATTATGGTAGCGATGTTCAGGATAGCCCAATATCTCGAAGTAACTATGAAGGGGAAGTAGGTCTCGGATTTATTTACTTATTCTAAACTGCCTGACGAGGTTTAAGATTTAGACTTTCCTCCCTTACAGCGCTATGCCCGCTCTTTATCAGGAGCCAATGAATCTCTAGCGAGTTGCGTTGTCTATATTTTCTCAGGAGTGGACAAAAGTAGGGCACCTTGATGGCATAACGTGCGTGAAATTGCCGTGTTATGCTAGCAGCTTTATTACACTTGAATGTCTTCAAACATGCATTCCATTGCGCATTTTTCCAAACAATCCAGACCCTCCATGCTCAAAATGGGTTTACATCCGATTTCCGATCGAGAGTGGATTGAGCCATTTTCTATTTCAGTGTTGGAGCAGTTCGTTCAGCATAAAAGACATCAGCTAGAGACAGGGAAGGGCGCAGCACTTGTTCATGAATGTGCAAATGAGGCATTGGCTGAATTGCAAGGTTGTCTGTTCGACTATTTAAGCGAGAACTCCCAGGATTATCCTGCTTTATCCGGTGAAAGGCGCTTGTTCGATGTAGAGTCGAGCGCGTCTGAAGAGCTATTAGAAAACATGAGCCTCTGGCTCCCGGATGATATTTGTATTTTGCAGCCGCAGGCCTGTCTTGGCCAACAGGGGGAGGATTATGTTCTGACTGCGGCGAGTGTTTTGAGCCCGAGTCATTGGAATCCAAAAGAAAAGTTTCTCAAACCGCTTGCTTTGATTCATCAGCCAATCCCTGGTTTTGACACCGAGTTGACGCCTAAGGTCACGCGTTTTTTTAATCACCTAAAAGAGGGTAAGCCCGTTGTTCGCTATAACTGGGGGCTTCAACCGGGCGCGGCCTTGAATTGGCAGGCCGAAAATGAGCCTGCGCTTATTGAAGCGTCGCATGTGCATTATCGCAGTGAACGGCAAACCCTGTTGCGCTTGCCGAAGAGCGGCGCTGTGGTGTTCTTTATCAGGATTGATTTGTGCCCGCTTGGCTTGTTGTGTGAGCGTTACAACGATCTCGCTGCGCTGGATAAGCTGAAGGCTTTTGTGCGGAAAATGCCGTTGGCACAAAAGACCTACAAAGGCATTCACAGGTTTCCCTGGTTGCTAAAGGAGTCTTAGCTACCAGACTTAGCCGCCGAGCATCAATGGATGTTCTGCTGCGGTTTGTAGCGCTGCAGAAAGCAGTCCCCAACCAAAGATGATTAACAACACACCGCCCGCGATTTGAAGATACAAACCGGCATTTGCAAGCAGGCTTGCCGAATTAGATGAAGGTGATTCTATAAGCCGTTCAAAGAAGCTGCGAGCGAAGACGGTTCCTGCTGCGATCAAAGCGATCGAAATACCCGTTCCAAAACCCATCGCAAAGGTTGCGAGTACGCCAAATTCGTAGGCGTCTACAAGATAGGCGTAGGTCAGAACGATGAGTGCGCCGGAGCAAGGGCGGAGGCCCATCGAAAAGACCAGCGTAAGGTTTTGCAGCCAGTTCGCATCCTCTTTCACTTCGACCGTATGGCTACAGCCGCAGCCTTCGCCGTGTTGATGAGAGTGATCATGTGCATGTGCATGCGAGTGCTCTTTATGCTCCTCATCGGTGTGCTGATGAGCGTGTTCATGATGATGGTGATGCTCGTGATGATGAGCGTGTTCATGATGATCTGTGTCGGGCATTGCGCGCAAAGAGCGGACAAGCTTTCGGCCTGCCTTGAATAGAATGAATGTGCCGAGTGAGATCACAAGAGCATAACCGACCAGTGTCAGTTGCTCACCCATGCTATTCACTTCCGCGAAGCTGAATTTCAACACTTGTCCGATAATACTAACGAGCACGACTGCTACGAGCGCCTGAAGCATCGCGGCGGCAAAAGAAAGGGCTGCACCTTTCTTGACGGTCGCTCCTTGGGTTCCCACGTAGGTCATGATCACGGCCTTGCCATGTCCTGGCCCCACAGCGTGAAATACGCCATAAAGAAAGCTCAGAGTAATGAGTGCGACACCGTAAACTTCGGGTTGGGAAGCAACATTGGCCATATGCTCCGACAGCTTGCCATGCAGCTCTTTCTGTTGACTGGTGATGTAGATCATCCAGCTTGACCAGTTGAACGTTGCCCAGTAAACCATTGCTGCGAGAGCAGTCAGAAGAGCCACAAGCATGGCTTTTAAAGGAAGTGTTAGATGCATTTTACGATAACTCTCTCGGCAAACTGGTTACCCAGGCCATCGGTATCGCGCTGGGATTTATCCAGGCTGTTCGCGTAGGCGATGGTCTCTTCGGTGACTTGCGGAATCACGAGTTCTTTGCCGCATTCTACGCCCGAGCTGTTGCTGATTGTAATGTCGTCCACTTCTTTATGGTTCATTGCTATGTAATAGGTTGGATCAAATACGGACCAGGTGAGTTCTTTACCGACGAGCTCCACCGGTTTGTCGAACTTCAGGTCAAGATCAAGTGTCATGACGCTGATCGGAGGTCGGCTTTCCATCGTTAAATGCGCATGATCTGCCCTAGGGATCTTAACTTTTTCACCATCAATCAGCAGGTTTGAAAAGTAATCGTAGCCGGCCAGGTTTTTCTTCATTTGTTCGGCCATTAAAGCGAGACCGACTTGCTCATTCTCATAGGCATTTTTAAGGTTGGCAGCCGTAATCATTGAGTAAATACCGTCAAACTCCCAGGACTGCTTGATCATTACGAGCCTGTTCTGCTCATCGAGAACAAAGTTGGTTGAGACATTGATCCAGTTATGTGGATGAGCAACTAGCAGAGAGCCGGGCATGATGAGTGCGAGGGTGCAAAGCAAGGCCGGGAAGTATTTTTTGAACATCGGTCTTTCCAGAAGCATGTTGTTATTTTTTGACCATTTTGACGATCTTGCAGCACGATGCAAACGATTCATAACAAAACTTTGAAACACTAAACATTTGTAAGCTGGATCTATTGGCTACGGACTCTGCTATGATGTGGTTTTTAAGTTTGTTGTATCAGGTCTGAGCGGTGTATGAGTAATAAACCAAGAATTCTTTGGGTAAATATCCTTTTCTTTTTGATCACAGGGCTTTTTGCCGTGATTGCGGTTCCCTGGTACGGAATCGTCGAGGGCTATGACGGGTTTCAGGTAGCTGCTGCCCTGTTGTGTATGGGCTACTGTGGCATGTCGATTACCGCTGGTTATCATCGTCTTTGGTCCCATCCGACTTACAAAACCAGAAACTGGATTAAGGTGGTTTATGCTCTCGGTGGCGCGTTTGCGATGCAAAACAGTGCATTGCATTGGTCTTCGGATCATCGCATGCATCATCGTTATGTTGATCAGAACGATAAGGATCCATATTCCGCGAAGAAGGGGTTTTGGTATTCGCACATGGGTTGGATGATGCGCGATTATAACCACCAGACTTACAACGATTACTCAAATGTTCCTGATCTCAAGCGTGACCCGATTGTGATGTGGCAGCATCGTCATTATTTGAAGTTGGCTATTGCAATGAACTTTGGCATTCCTTTCCTGCTTGGTGTTTTGCACGGTGACATTATTGGAACCATGTTAATTGTTGGATTCTTGCGTTTGGTACTTTCACAACAGGTGACGTTTTTTATTAACTCGCTTGCACACTACTGGGGTTCGCAGCCTTATACCGACAAAAACAGCGCGCGCGATAATGGCGTGATCGCTTATTTGACCTACGGCGAGGGCTATCATAATTACCATCACTGCTTTCAAACCGATTACAGAAACGGGATCCGCTGGTATCAGTACGATCCAACCAAGTGGTTTATCTTCACGCTGAGTAAGTTGGGGCTGGCCAGTAACCTTAAGCGCTGTGCGCAGAATAAAGTGGAAACAGCGCGTGCCGAAATGGCCCTGAAACACGTGAAACAGAAATTGCGCTTCCACTCAGACTATGAAGAAATCAAGTTGCGGCTAGAGCAGCAATTTAACGAGTTTGTCGAAGCTCTGAATCGCGCGACGGAAGCACGCAAAGAGTGGCTGGAAGCGAAGAAGTGCGAAATGCGCGAGGCCTATGAAAAGTCAGAAGCCATGCAACGCTATAAAGAATTAAAGCAGGCGATGCAGGCGCAGCGCGATGAATGGCGAATGCTGGTTGCCCAATACGCCTAGATAAATTTAGCAAGCTTTACAAAGAAGTCTGGTTTGAGCCTTTAGCACGGCGCCAGACTTTTTTTGTTTGCGCTTGAAGTAAAAAACGAAACAAAAACCAAGACAAAGATAAGACAGGATAGGACAAATGCAGCGAATAAATCGAAGCTCAATTTTTGCGGTGTTAACAACCATCTTGATGTTGGTGCTATCGGGTTGCGGCTCAGATGAATCGGGCTCTGCTGTTGCAGGTGCAGAAAATGAGGCGGTTTTCGAGCATGCCTACTCTCCATCCATTGGCCCCGCGAATGCTGCGGTGACCATCGTTGAGTTCTTCGATCCTGCTTGTGAGGCGTGCCGGGCCTTTTATCCTTACGTCAAAGAGATCCTCAGCCGTCATCCCGAGGACGTGCGCTTGGTTATTCGATATGCGGCGTTTCATCAGGGTTCAGAGACAGTGGTTCGCTTGCTGGAAGCGGCGCGTCAGCAGAGCGTTTTCATGCCTGTGCTGGAAAATCTATTGTTAAAACAGGGTGAGTGGGCGGCACACCATGCGCCAAATATCGACCGTGCATGGGAGCTCGCAGCGGAGGCTGGTCTTGATCTGGATAAGGCGCGTTCGATTTTGGATTCAACGGAAGTCAATGCGATGGTCGCCCAGGAAGCTGCCGATATAAGAGCCTTTAAAATTGCGCAAACGCCGACGTTTTTTGTGAACGGCAAACCGCTTGAGCAGCATGGCCCGAATGAGCTTTATGCTCTCGTGCTGTCGCAGCTTGAGCAGGCTAAATAGGTTTTAGTAATCGACCCGGCCGCGCAGACTTTTGTTCTGGCCGTGTTTGGTCTTTTTGTCCATCCGCTTTTTTTGAGAAGTGCGTGACGGCTGGGTTGGTCGTCGCGCCTTTTGCACATGTCCGGCTTTTTGAATCAGACTCTGCAACCGGTTCAGCGCCTCTAACCTGTTCTTTTCCTGTGTACGAAACTCCTGAGCCTTAATAACGAGTACGCCATCTTTGCTGATACGACTATCGTGCATTGCCAAAAGCCGTTCTTTATAGAAGTCAGGAAGAGAAGAGTGAACAATGTCAAAACGCAGGTGGATTGCGGACGAAACCTTGTTGACGTTTTGTCCGCCTGAACCCTGGGCACGAATGGCGGTGAGCTCGATTTCATGGTCTGGAATGACAATCGAGCGTGAGATAATCAAGGGCACGGGGCCTCCGCTAATGCTGGCCGCAGCCAGATCTATTTTTTCTTTTTAGCTTTCTTTTTCTTCTTGGTGCCGGCAGCCTTGCCGGAAGCCTTGAGCTTTTTCGGGCCTTTATAATGGCCTTCAAGTTCCTTGATCTTGCGGCGATCAAAGCGCTGGTTTAGGAAGCGCTCAATGCTCGCCATTAGGTTGAATTCTGAAGCTTCAATCAGCGTAACTGCGAGGCCTTTTCCTCCAGCACGACCGGTACGTCCAATGCGGTGCACATAGGTCTCGCCGCGCTTTGGCATCTGGAAGTTGATCACCAGATCCATTCCTTCGATATCCAGTCCGCGCGCTGCAATGTCTGTCGCGATCAGCACTTTGATCTGGTCGCGCCGAATCTTGCTCATCACCAGATTACGTTGTTTCTGGTCACGGTCGCCGTGAAGAATACCTGCGTTGATGCTTTGTTGTTGCATCAAGCGATACACCTGATCCGCCTGTTCTTTCGAGTTACAGAAAACGATACAGTGCTGATAGGTTTCGTTCTTGATCAGCCAATGGACGAGTTGGAACTTGTGCGCCTTGTCGTCGGCAAAAATGATTTGCTGGGTGATGGAGTCGTGCTTGTCCTGTGACGTGTTTAATTCAATCGTTTCAGGTTCTGATAGCAGTTCATCGGCCAAGCCGCGCAATGCCTTGTTCGCCAGAGTGGCGGAGAACATCGAGGTTTGCATGCGCGCCAGACAGTGCCCGGCAATAGAGAGCACCTCATCACTGAAGCCCATGTCCAAAAGCCGATCTGCCTCATCAAGAATCAGTACTTCCACGCTTGAGAGATCAAAGTCATCACGGGTGATAATTTCTGAGAGTCGCCCTGGCGTCGCAATAATAAATTGCGGAGGATGTTTGATGAGCTCGTTTTGTTTCTTGATGTCTGTGCCGCCACTGACGATGCCGAAGCTTAGGTCAGTGAATCGCCCCAGTTGCTTGGCCTGACGCAAGACCTGTTGGGCCAGTTCTCTGGTAGGTACCAAGATCAAGGCAAGCGGATCACCCTGATCGCGCCCAAGCAGGCGCTCAAATGCCGGTAGCAAGTAAGCTGCTGTTTTACCACTTCCGGTTTCGGCGCTAACGAATAAATCCCTGCCATCCAGTGCCGGTTCAAAACAGGCTTCCTGAACGGGTGTCGGTGACTGAAAGCCGGCTTCGGTAACAGCGTCGAGTAATTGCGAGTCGAGATCTAAAAACACGGAGTGATTTCCTGATTGGCAGCGTGATAGTTCATTGCCGCGAATAGTAGCAGAGAAATGCGTTCAGTGCTCCGGGAGTTTTAGGACCTTGGCTGCGACAACAGGGTTGAATTTGAGGTCG
>DAITOW010000122.1:0-7624 GCA_036833965.1 Oleiphilaceae bacterium | reverse complement strand
TTTCAGGCGCTGTGCTTTCTGAGTATACGCCTGACACAGCTTAGCAAACTTTGTCGTAATCTACTTTTTGAAGGTATTTTGCCGTCAGTCGTAAATGGTTGGTATTGGCTGTCGCTTGTGTTGGGTCGCTTGGTAGATGCCAATAAGCTTCTCTTCGATCCAGTCCTCGACTTCTTTTCCTTCTAAAAAGTCATCGATCTGGTCGTAAGTTATGCCCAGAGCGTGCTCGTCTTTCTTGCCCGGGTCATGGCACTCCAAGTCGGCCGTCGGCGCTTTGTTTACAAGATGTTCTGGAGCCCCAAGTGCGTAGGCGACAGCTCGCACTTGCCGTTTGTTCAGTCCAAATAGGGGGATAAGATCCACTGCTCCATCGCCATACTTTGTGTAGAAGCCGGTGACATTTTCGGCCGAGTGATCTGTGCCGAGCACGAGCCCGCCAAGTAGACCGGCGACATAATATTGCGAGACCATGCGAATACGAGCCTTGGTATTGCCTTTGGCGAAATCAATCTTGTAGATGTCGCCAGGCATTTCGCCTTCTGCTTTCAGTGCCTTATTTACCTGATCGTGGATCGCATCGGTCCCGGGTTTGATATCAAGGGTGATGGTGCGACTCGGTTCAATAAAGCTGATGGAGTCTTGCGCATCCTGTTCGTCAAGCTGTTTGCCATAGGGCAGTCGGACAGCGATAAACTGATATTCGTTTGCGCCGCGTTCCTTGTTCAGTTCATTGACTGCGCGTTGAGCCAATTTGCCGCAGGTGCTGGAGTCAATGCCTCCGCTGATGCCGAGCACCAGTGTTTTCATACCGGATCTGTGCAGGGTTTGTTTGATGAATGCCGTTCGCCGCTCAATCTCTTGTTCGACATTGATCTCAGGAAGTACGCGCATTTCTTTTAAGATTTCTGCTTTTGTGCTCATCACTGTCCCCCTATCTAGAAACCTGAAAATCAGTCAAGAAAGCCAAATGTTATTACGCTCAACAGAGTGCGGCCTTCCCTTTTTATAAACTGCTTTTTGAACTCCCCCTTTTTATTAAAGGCTATGCCTTGAGGGTAGTTTTCTTTCAGCACCAGTAGTGCATCTTCTTTTAGTTTAGTAAGTCCAAGCTCATCGTAAAGCTCTACCATCATACCCAAGGCTTCCTCTACTGCCGGGCTGCTTGGAAAGTTCTGGACGACATGGGCGGCCCGGTTCGCTGCTGCTGTATAGGCCTCGCGTCGGATATAGTAGCGTGCTGCATGGAGTTCATAGGTCGCCAGGCGATTCCTGATCTGTACCATGCGTTTGCGGGCATCAGCGGCGTAAGGGCTTTCGGGAAAGCGACCAATCAGCTCCGAAAAGTCCTGAAAGGCAAGTCGCATATTGCCCGGGTCGCGAGAGGTGATGTCGACGTCCGTTACAAATTGCGATGCCAGACCAACATCCAGATTGTAGTTGGCGACTCCGCGAAGATAAAAGGCGTAGTCAACGCTCGGGCTTTGCGGGTGCAGGCGGATAAAGCGGTCGGCAGCGAGTATTGCGCCGTCAAGATCGAGAGCACTGTAGCGCGCATAGATCAGGTCAAGCTGTGCCTGTTCTGCATATTTTCCGAAAGGGAATCGAGACTCGAGTTCCTCCAGTGCAATCGTTGCTTGCTGGAAATTTCGAAGCTTGATCGATTTTTTTGCGGTTTCGTACAGTTCCTTCTCACTCGCTTCTTTGGTGGGAGCCGAGCTGCATGCGGCCAGGAGGGATACGCTTAATACTAAAACTAGACAGTGTTTAATCCACTGAGGCATAGATTTTTTACTCTTGGGTTTTTCGATATGCCTGGCGATGCAAAGATTAGCTCAGAGATTTTTTGCCAAGACAGCTATAATGCCGGATTATCTCACAAACAAGAGCTCTTCGGTAAGAGCTCTGCCGCACGGAATACATTATGAGCGAGAGCGTAGAAGCAGATTTTGTCGTAACGATTGAGCATTCGGGAATGCGTCTGGATCAGGCGATTTCGGAGCTGATGCCCGATTATTCGAGATCGCGTCTCCAGCAATGGATAAAGCAGGGTTCTATTACCGTGAACGGTGCTCAATATAAGCCCAAGGAAAAGGTCAAAGTAAATGACCTCATTGAGGTGAATGCAGAGCTCGAGGCACAAGGCGACTGGGAGCCGGAACCGGTTAATCTCGATATCATTTATGAAGATGAGTCCATTCTGGTGCTGAACAAACCGGTTGGGCTGGTTGTACACCCAGCTGCGGGTAATTATTCCGGTACGCTAGTCAATGGCTTGCTGCACTATGATCCGACGCTCAACAATGTACCGCGAGCTGGCATCGTCCATCGTTTGGATAAGGATACCTCTGGTTTGATGGTGGTTGCGAAAACCTTGCAGGCACACGCGCATATTGTTGCGCAATTGCAGGACCGCAGCATGGGGCGAGAATATGAAGCAATCGTGACCGGTGTTATGACCGGTGGCGGCACAGTAGATGAGCCGATCGCCCGTCACTCTCGTGATCGCAAAAAAATGACGGTGACGCCATTTGGCAAGCCGGCGGTTACGCATTATCGAGTGATCAAAAAGCTTGAGCATCACACGCATATTCGGGTGAAACTGGAGACCGGGCGAACCCACCAGATTCGCGTGCACATGGCGCACATTGGTTATCCGCTGGTTGGAGATCCTACCTATGCAGGGCGAACCCGAGTTCCGGCAGGAACGAGTGCCGCATTTAAAGAGGCTTTAAAAGCGTTTCCGAGGCAAGCCCTGCATGCCAAAAAGCTAACGCTGATTCATCCTCAAGATGAGGAAGAGGTGAGCTGGGAGGTTGAATTGCCTGACGATATGCTAGCTTTGCTTGATCTGGTTTCTCACCCTGATGAAGTCTAAGGTCTGGCTGAAGAGAGGGGAATCTGATGTCATTCAGTGAGTCCGGCCTGGTCCCGGAAACAGGTAGTATTATCTTGCCTGATTGGCCTGCTCCGGCGAATGTTCATGCGTTCGTTACCACACGAAAAGGCGGATTTAGTTCCGGGTCTTATTCGAGCATGAATTTGGGCGATCATGTTGGAGATGCTCGTGAGCATGTTGCGGCAAACCGTCGGGCTTTTGCGTGTCGTATCGGTTTGGATTCCGGGAGTGTCTTCTGGCTCCGGCAAGTGCATGGGATCGACCTTGCCGACCTGGATCAGCAGGCAATGCGCTTGCAGAAGCCGCTTGTCGCCGACGGCGCAACGACAACCTTGTCGTCTGTTGCTTGTGTGGTAATGACGGCTGACTGCATGCCTGTATTATTGTGCGATCGCTCAGGTTCCCGTGTGGCTGCGGTGCATGCCGGATGGCGGGGCATGGAGCAGGGCGTTATTCAGCAAGCGTTGCAATACTTCGAGGATCCGAATGAGGTTCTTGCCTATTTGGGGCCTACTATCTCGCAGAGGCATTTTGAAGTAGGGGTTGAGGTGAAGTCTGCGTTCGAGCTTCGCAACCCCGCTTATGCTTCGGCTTTTGCTCCCTCTAACTCCGACACCAGTGGCGACTCCAGCTTCGCAACAAATAAGTACATGTGTGATCTTTATTCGATTGCTCGAATCTTGCTTGAAGAGCATGGGGTGACAAAGGTGTTTGGTGGCGATTTTTGTACGTATCAACAAGAGGGGTTATTTTATTCCTATCGCCGGGACGGAGCTCAATCCGGACGTATGGCTTCACTCATTTACCTTTCTTGATTGAATCGAGGCTTATCATTCCAGTTTTAGCTCGTCAAAGTAGAGAGAGAATATCTCCTGTGGCGATACAGAGAAAATTGCGAGCCCCGCAATGTTGCCCATATCCATTTCGCGCCCTTCGGGCCGTTGTCTGATCTCTTGCAGGCTAATTTCAATCGGGTTTAGACCTGGTTGAATCAAGAAACTTTGGTTGTAGCGATCCTGATAGCGATTATCGTGAGCCTCGTCGTGAACGCGTATTGTGATTCGCTTTTCCTCATCATTTTTTGAAAACACAGATAGCTTTAGCGTGTTTAACCCTCTCCAGTCAGGATAAATATGGGGGATGCTAAAGCCCGGATAATGTGTTTTTTGGAAATCCACCTTTAACGTGGTGCTACTATTCTGCCAGCCTTGGGGTTGGCTGGTGATGCTCAGGTTTGATCCATCTCCTGCACGGTAAAGTCGTTGCTGCCAGGACTCTTCAAAGTTCAGCAGGCTAGGCAGGCTTTTGTTTCTTTTATGCAAAGTTATTGCGCCAATCGCCGGTAATGTAAATGAAGATGCGAGAAGAATGATCGAGAGCAAGTGAATGGCCATTCTTTTGGGCGTTTTTAGTCTTCTGGATGCACTGATTGCCAGAGCAGCTATTATTCCAACAAAGTTATAGTAGATGTCGGCGAAGCTGGCGCTGCGACCAAACGATGGCTGAACCAGCTCCAGTGCAATTCCAGCTGCAAACAATAAGCCGCCAATTTGTGCCAGTTGCAGTCCTTTTGTTTGTTCTGTCTTCAGCAGGGAAATTGCCAGAGATGTTGCTAGAAAGGCGGCGATAGTGTGCACACTATCGTGCATCGGCCCCCAAAAAAGATTCTGGTTCTTTACGCTTTCGATACCAGCGATAACGATGAATAGTAAGCAGGCTAAAAAGCAGCTATGGGCGGGCCTTGGAATGAAATGGCTGGGCACGTAATCTCGACTTCTTGTGACAGTGCGGCTTGATCTGCGTCAATTATTTGGCGGAACAGGCCTTGAATTGTTGTTTTTAGCTCCCATCTTAGGAAACAAGTGAAACGATAGGGTTGTGTGATCATAGCCTATTTAAGGGGAATAAAATGCGAATTGACCGATTAACTAGCAAGCTACAAATGGCGCTTTCTGATGCTCAGTCGATTGCGCTTGGTAAAGATAACCAGTTTATCGAGCCCGTGCATCTGATTCAGGCTTTGCTTAACCAGAATGGCAGTGTTGGCTCCTTGCTCAAACAGCTGGGTGTGGACTTGCCACAGTTCAAGAATGACGTTAGTGAGGCGCTCTCAGGCTTGCCGCAGGTGCAGGGTGCGGACGCAGATGTGCACATGTCTAATGATCTTGGGCGTTTAATGAATCTGGCAGACAAGTACACCCAGAAGCGAGGAGATCAGTTTATTTCCTCCGAGATTGTGTTGCTTGCTGCAATTGAAGATAGAGGCGCTCTTGGTTCCATTTTCAAAAAACATAATGTGGAAAAAGCAGCGCTTGAAGCTGCGATAGAAAAAGTTCGTGGGGGTGATGCTGTGAATGATCAAGGTGCAGAAGAAAATCGCGAGGCTTTAGAGAAATATACGGTCGATCTGACTGCCCGCGCGACAGAGGGTAAGTTGGACCCTGTGATTGGTCGGGATGATGAGATTCGTCGAACAATTCAGGTTTTGCAGCGTCGTAGAAAAAACAACCCGGTGCTCATTGGTGAGCCGGGCGTTGGCAAAACCGCCATTGTTGAAGGTTTGGCGCAGCGCATAGTAAATGGGGAGGTACCGGAAGGGCTAAAAGATAAGCGTGTTCTTTCGCTCGACATGGGGGCGTTGATTGCTGGTGCCAAGTTCAGGGGTGAATTCGAGGAGCGTTTGAAAGCGCTGTTAAACGAGCTTTCGAAGCAGGAAGGTCAGATAATCCTGTTTATCGACGAGATCCATACCATGGTGGGTGCGGGTAAGGCCGAAGGCTCAATGGATGCGGGTAACATGTTGAAGCCGGCTCTTTCCCGGGGCGAACTTCACTGTGTGGGTGCAACGACTCTGGATGAATATCGTGAATACATCGAGAAAGATGCAGCCCTCGAGCGCCGCTTCCAAAAGGTGCTTGTTGATGAGCCGACGGTTGAAGATACGATTGCAATTCTTCGTGGTCTGAAAGAGCGTTACGAAGTGCATCACGGCGTAGAGATTACCAATGGCGCCATCATCGCGGCAGGTAAATTGTCGCATCGATACATCAGTGACCGTCAACTGCCAGATAAGGCCATTGACCTGGTCGATGAGGCCGCGAGTCAGATTCGAATGGAAATGGACTCGAAGCCAGAGTCTCTTGATCGTCTTGAGCGGCGCTTGATTCAGTTAAAGATTGAGCGCGAAGCCTTGAAGAAAGAAAAGGATGCGGGCTCGAAAGCAGCGTTGGTGGATCTCAATAAAGAGATTGAGTCTGTTGAAAAAGAGTTTGCGGATCTTGAAGAGGTATGGGTTTCAGAAAAGGCCGCGTTACAGGGCTCCCAGCAGGTGAAGAGCGATCTGGAACAGGCGCGAGTTGAATTGGAAGGCGCGCGTCGTGCGGGCGAGCTGGCGCTTATGTCGGAGCTGCAGTACGGCAAAATTCCGGAGCTTGAGCGGCAGCTGGATATGGCGTCACAAGCAGAGATGGTCGGTATGACCCTGTTGCGTAATCGCGTGACAGAGGAGGAAATCGCAGAGACGGTTTCGAAATGGACAGGTATACCGGTATCGAAAATGCTTGAGGGAGAGAAGGACAAGCTCTTGCGCATGGAAGATGCCTTGCATGAGCGTGTGATTGGGCAGGATGAGGCGGTGACTGCGGTTGCAGATGCTGTGCGTCGTTCGAGAGCCGGGTTGTCAGATCCGAATCGTCCGAATGGTTCGTTTTTGTTCCTTGGGCCAACGGGTGTTGGTAAAACCGAGTTGTGTAAGTCACTGGCAAGCTTCCTGTTTGATACGGAAGAGGCGATGGTGCGCATTGATATGTCGGAATTTATGGAGAAACACTCAGTTGCCCGCTTAATTGGTGCGCCTCCAGGCTATGTAGGTTACGAAGAAGGTGGTTATCTCACTGAAGCGGTTCGTCGTAAACCGTACTCTGTTTTGCTGCTTGATGAAGTTGAGAAGGCGCATCCGGATGTCTTCAATATCCTGCTTCAGGTACTTGAGGATGGTCGTTTAACGGATGGTCAGGGTCGCACGGTAGACTTTAGAAATACGGTTATCGTGATGACTTCTAACCTGGGTTCGGATGTCATTCAGACTATGAGCTCGGGAGAAAATGCTGCGCCATACGAAGCAATTAAAGATGCGGTGATGGAATCGGTCACAGCGCACTTCCGTCCGGAATTTGTTAACAGGAGTGACGAAGTGGTTGTGTTCCATGCTCTTGGTTCTTCACAGATTCAGGGAATTGCCAGGATTCAGTTGGCCAACCTTGAGAAGCGTTTGCAGGAACTTGGTATCCAGATCGAATTTGATGAGGCTTCAATGACGAAGCTTGCGGATGCCGGTTTCGACCCGGTTTACGGGGCACGTCCGCTTAAAAGGGCGATCCAGAAACGTGTCGAAAACCCTCTTGCCCAGCGCCTATTGGGTGGGGAGTTTGTTTCGGGTGACGTTATTCAGGCAAGTGTTGATAATGAGGATATTGTTTTCAACAAACGGATGCGTCAAACGGCGTAACCGGGTAAGAATAAAAAAGCGGGCCATATGCCCGCTTTTTTTCGTTCCAGAGATGAGTGCTAGGAACCGCTGCAGTTCTCGTCAATAAAAGTCTGATAGCTTTTTCGCTTTTCAGAAATTTCTTCAGGGCTCAAGAAACGCATTTGGCCATTTTCATTGATTCGGAGTCGGGCGCCTTCCGTCATTTTTGCGAGATTCTCTCTGACAGCATCGCATTTCTC